>JAAZGC010000272.1 GCA_012511425.1 Clostridiales bacterium
ATTATATTGCTTTCCTCTCCTGAAAAATGACACATTTATTATGTATATTTTTACAAAAAATGTGCATAACATATTATATCATAATGTTTATTAAAAAGCAAGAGTTTTTTATGGATACGGGAAAATACCGGCGTTTGTTTTGACAGTCGAACGTTATTTTTCTTTGCGGTATTTACGGACGCGATGAGCGGCTTTCAGCTGCGGCTTATTTTTTCCCGCCGCTCCCCGCGTCCTGCTTCTTACCTCTTAACTATTACCTCTTACTTCCAAAATTCCGACTGCGCAGGTTAAGTAATAGTGAAGAGGTAATAGGTAATAAGTAAAAATTCCGACTTGCTTGCGCAGTCGGAATTTTTGGTGGGGGAAGGTGGATTCGGACCACCGAAGTCGTTGACAACAGATTTACAGTCTGCCCCCTTTGGCCGCTCGGGAATTCCCCCTTATTCAGTTGCGTTCCGGCGACAGCCGGTGGAGCTGGTGAACGGAGTCGAACCATCAACCTGCTGATTACAAATCAGCTGCTCTGCCATTGAGCCACACCAGCAGATTACGGTGCGTAAGCACCCGTCCTTGCATCGGAACGCTAATATTATACCACATTTTACGGCGCTTGTCAAGGGTTATTTTCAGATTTTCGGGGTATTCGGGGAAATCCGGCTGCACAAGCCGATAAAAAAGGAAATGCACCCCACGAGCCGCGGTGATTCGGGGAGTGCCGTATTGAGTGTGTATCGTTTTTCGCGGGTTTTATCTTTGAAGAATCGGCGCAGCTATGATTTCGTCTTTTCTGTCGATAAGATCGTTTGTTTTGAGCGCCGCTTCCAATGCGTCAACTCCGATTCTGTCAATCGCGGCGCCGAGACGCTCCTTTGCGTAGGCGTTTTCCTTGAACCAGAGCATTACTTTCAGAATGATATCCGGGATTTCCGAGGCGGTATATGTGCCGGCAATCAGAGTTCCCATTCGCTGCTTTTTGCCCCATGTTCCGCCTACGAAGATGCGGCAGACCGATTCCGAGTCTTTCGGAACGGCGCCGAAAGGGCACTTCCCTACGCAGACGCCGCAATGTGTGCACTTGCTCTGATCAACCGAAACTTTGCCGTCTGCCGTTCTTGAAACCGCGCCGTATACAGGGCAGCTTTCATCAACGCCGCACTTTTTGCAGCCGCGGCAAAGCTCGGGGTTATATGAGAACGCTTTGCAGCCTTCGATGCCGACGTCATTCAGGCTCGGTTTCATGCAGCTGTTCGGACAGCCGCCGATGCCGATTTTGAACTTATGCGGGAGCTTTACATCGCCCATGCCTATGTAGAACTTATCGTATATGACTTTGGCGATTGCCTGTGTGTCGAGATTGCCAAACACACAGGTGGTGCCTTTGCAGGCGGTTATCGGGCGGACTTTGTCTCCGGTGCCGCCGAAATGGAGTCCGCGCTGCGACAGAAAGCTTTCCGCTTCCTCTATCTTGTCAAAAGGTATTCCCAATATCTCGGCTGCCAGGCGGGCGGTAAAAATCACCTTGCCGCTGCCGAATTTATCGGCGCATTCGGCTACGGCGCGAAGCTCATCGGGGGTGAACAAGCCTGCGACGGTCACGACACGGCCGGAAAAGCATTCGGTTCCGCGGTTGAGCAGAAATCCTCTTTTCTTGACGGATGTTATCTGATCTTTTGTAAGGCTCACGGCATTTTCCTTCCCTAGATTGTGTGACATTTTTAATATTCCGGATTGTTTCGGCTGCGAACGGTCACTTTCCGCTCCGAAACAATTGACATCCGGGCGGTGATGAGGTATAATAAAACAATATGTATCAAATATATTTTATCACTATTCAGGACAGATGTCAATATTTTCAGGGAGAAACTGAGCAAGAACAATGAAGAATTCAGCTTTTCGATTTTTGACGTTGCTTTTATCGGTTATTATTTTACTTATCCCGCCTGCAGGCTGCGGTGTGCGGACAAAGGCAGCCGGCGAAAACCATGTTTCATTTACCGATGCCATTGGCAGGGATGTTTCGGTTGAGAAAAATCCGGAAAGAGTCGCGGCGCTTCTCGGAAGTTTCGCCGATGTCTGGATTCTGTCGGGAGGAGATATTATCGCGACGGCGGAAGACGGATGGGAGGATTTCGGGCTTGAACTTGCGGATGCCGTAAACATCGGCGGCGCGCACTCTCCGAGCCTTGAGCTGCTGCTTTCCGCCGACCCGGATTTTGTAATCGCAAGCGCTTCCACCGCTTCGAATGTCGAGATGAAGGATACGCTTGAAAATGCCGGGATTGCCGTCGCATATTTTGATGTAGACAATTTTGAAGATTACCTTAATATGCTCGATATCTGCACCGATATTACCGGCAGAAAAGACCTTTATGAAACAAACGGTCTTACAATCAAAGCGCAGATAGATAAAATAAAAGAAAAAGTCGCGGGCGGCAGGTTTTCGGAAAAAGAGCGCTCGGTGCTGCTGCTCCGCGCCGCGTCCGGATCGGTGAAGGCAAAAGGCAGCGAGGGAACGATTTTAGGCGAGATGCTTTCAGACTTAGGCTGCATAAATCTCGCCGACAGCGACACTTCCCTGCTTGACACCCTGAGCGTCGAAGCCGTTATCCGCAATGAACCTTATCGGATATTTGTTGTCACCATGGGCGACGATACCGAAAAGGCGATAGAGAATTTTAACCGGATGACGGATGAAAATCCCGCCTGGAGAACGCTTGAGGCAGTCGCCGGGGGTCGGGTTCACGTTATGGACCGCACGCTGTTCAACAAAAAACCGAATGCCAGATGGGCGGAGTCTTATGAAATACTCAGCGAAATATTGCTCGCCGACAAGTAAAACAGCGCTGCTGTATTGGGGCGGGCTGCTCTTTCTCTGCATTTCCGCCGTGCTCGGAATTTTTCTTGGAAGCACAAAGCTTTCGCCGGGAGAGATTATAGCCGCCTTTCGCGGCGGATTTGATTCTTCCGCCGGAGCGCGGATATTTGCCTATGTACGACTGCCGAGGACGGCGGCTTCGCTTGTCTGCGGCGCGGCGCTTGCCGTGTCGGGCGCAGTGATACAGGGAGTGCTTGCCAACCGCCTGGCATCTCCGAGCATTATCGGGGTGAACGCAGGCGCTGCGCTTGCCGTGACCCTCTGCGCGGCGCTCGGAATTTACGGCGGATGGCAGCTTTCCCTCTTTTCATTTATCGGCGCTTTCGCCGCGGTAATGCTGGTAAGCTTCGGCGCTAAAAAATGGGGCGCTTCCCGCGGAACGGTTATTCTTATCGGCGTTGCGATGAACAGTTTTCTGGGCGCCGTGACGAATACCATAGTTACCTTTATCCCCGAAGTCGGCGTTATGAGCAACAGCTTCAAAATCGGGGAATTTTCCGGCGTTACTCATCAAAAACTGATTCCTGCCGTGGTTGTTATTTCGGTAACGATAGTTTTTCTGCTCACTTTGCACAACGAACTTGACGTGCTGACTCTGGGAGAGGAAAGCGCCATGGGGCTGGGCATGAATACTGCCCTTATGCGGACGCTGTTTCTGCTTTTCTCGGCGCTGCTTGCCGGTTCCGCCGTCAGCCTTGCCGGGCTTTTGTCATTTGTCGGGCTGTTGGTTCCTCATGCTGTCCGGCGGGTCGCCGGGAGCAAGTCTTCGGGTCTTATCGGGCTTTGCGCCTTATACGGCGCCGGGTTTGTCTGTCTTTGCGATACTGCGGCAAGGACGGTGTTTTCGCCTTATGAAATTCCGGTCGGAATAATCATGGCGTTCCTCGGCGCGCCCTTCTTTGTGTTTATTCTGATTAAAGGCAGGGGAGGACACAGCCGTGATTGAGCTTAAAAATATTTCCGTGGGATACGGAAGGCATATCGTTCTGGAGTCTTTAACCGCCGAATTTGAAAAAGGCCGGCTCACCTCTGTTATCGGAGTAAACGGATGCGGGAAAAGCACGCTTCTGAAGGCGATTTGCGGCATCCTGCCGATTTTCGGCGGCGCGATATCGATTGACAACAAGACTTCCGCCGATATGTCAAGAAAAGAGATTGCAAAAAAAGCGGCGTATCTTGCTCAGGGGAAAAGCACGCCGGATATGACGGTCGGGCAGCTTGTGCTTCACGGAAGATTTCCGCATCTGAATTACCCGAGGCGATATACAAAGCAGGACCGGGATATCGCCCTATCCGCGATGGAGCGAGCCGGTGTCGCGGAGTTTGCCGAAAAGCCTTTATATACCCTGTCGGGCGGAATGCGGCAGAACGCTTATATCGCGATGGCGCTTGCCCAGGACACCGATTACATTCTGCTCGATGAGCCGACGACTTATCTCGATATTGCCCATCAGCTCAGATTGATGAAAATTCTTCGGGAGCTGTCCGACGGCGGAAAAGGTATTGTCGCGGTGATGCATGACCTGCCGATGGCGATGACATTTTCGGATAAAGTCGTTATATTAAACGGCGGGCGGACGGAGACAAGCGGTACTCCCGCGGATATTTATGAATCGGGGATAATCGAAAACATATTCGGCGCCGAAATCGGGCTTTCGGGCGACGGGAAGAGTTTTTATTATAAGTATTGATACAAGGTCTGATATGTGATTTAATAACCAAAAAACAGCGGCGGCTTTTTCGGCTGCTGCTGTGATTTTTCAAATAAAACCGCCGCGAATAATCGCGGCATGGTCGGAGTGACACGGCTCGAACGTGCGGCATCTTGGTCCCAAACCAAGCACTCTACCAACTGAGTTACACCCCGGAGCTTATATATTATACATCGAAACCTGTGTTTTGTCAAGTTAATTTAATGTGTCGCGTTGACATCCGGGCGCAACTGTGATATAATCTTAATGCTCAATTTCAATTATAAAGCGGCATTGCCGCGGAAAACGGAATTTATTTTAATGGCTTTTACTTTGCTTTCAACCGAAGGTTCGGCGCGGCGCGGCAGGTTTGAAACCGTCCACGGCGCGATTGAGACTCCGGTTTTCATGAATGTCGGCACCAGCGCCGCGATAAAGGGCGGCGTTTCGACCGGCGATCTTATGAATCTTAAGTGTCAGGTCGAACTTTCGAATACCTATCATCTGCATATCCGCCCCGGCGACAAGGTTATCCGCGATCTAGGCGGGATACACAAGTTCTTCAACTGGGACCGGCCGGTGCTGACCGACAGCGGCGGATTTCAGGTGTTTTCCCTCGCCCGGCTGCGAAGGATACGCGAGGAAGGCGTTTATTTTTCTTCGCATGTCGACGGCGCGAAAATATTCATGGGTCCCGAGGAAAGCATGCGGATACAGTCGAATCTCGCTTCGACAATCGCCATGGCTTTCGACGAGTGCATCGAAAATCCCGCCGAATACGACTATGTAAAGGCGTCCTGCGACCGCACATACCGCTGGCTGATTCGCTGCAAAGCCGAAATGGAGCGGCTGAATTCGCTGCCCGAGACAATAAATCCCCATCAGCTGCTTTTCGGGATTAATCAGGGCTCGACATACGAAGAACTGCGCATCCGCCATATGGAACAAATTGCTCCTCTCGACCTTCCCGGATACGCCATAGGCGGTCTTGCCGTCGGAGAGGAGACCGAAATAATGTATCACATCCTCGATGTCGTCCTGCCGCATATGCCGGAAAACAAGCCGCGATATCTGATGGGCGTCGGAACCCCGCTGAATATCATCGAAGGGGTGCGGCGCGGGGTTGATTTCTTCGACTGCGTCATGCCCTCCCGCAACGCCCGTCACGGCAATGTCTTCACCTGGAGAGGAAAGATCAACCTGACCAACGAAAGGTTCATCCGCGACGCCCGCCCGATTGACCCCGACTGCGGCTGCCCCGTCTGTCAGAGATACAGCCGCGCATATATCCGGCATCTGCTGAAAGCCGGGGAGATGCTCGGAATGCGGCTCGCCGTCATGCACAATCTCTGGTTTTACAACTCCCTCATGGAGGAGATCCGTCTTGCCCTCGACAACGGCGGATATGAAGCATTCTATTCGCACTGGAAAGATATTCTCGACAAAAAGTGTGAGGATTAAGGAATATGAACGAAGTATACAAAAGGATAGGCACGCTGGTGCCTGTCGGAAGCCCGGAGATGATACGCGAGGGCTTCCGCAGGGTGCATGAATTCGGAATGGGCTGCTGCCAGCTGATGGCGCGTCCCGGTATGACAACGTCCGAAATTGCCGAGGCTGTGACGGCTGCTTCCAAGGAATTTGACGTTTACATCTCCGCCGTCTGGGCGGGTTGGAGCGGCCCCGCCGAGTGGAATTTTTACGAAGGTCCGCTCACACTCGGACTTATGCCGCATGAGTACCGCGAAAAACGAGTCGAGGAAGTGCTTGACGAGTGCCGCTTTGCAAGGGATATCGGCGTGACCGATGTTATCACCCATGTCGGGTTTATCCCGGAAAACCCGAATGACCCGGAGTTTGAGTCGATTGTCCTGACGCTGCGCCATATCTGCAAAACGATAGGCGAGTTCGGGCAGTATTTCCTCTTTGAGACTGGACAGGAAACTCCGACGACGCTTCTGCGCACGATAGAAGAAGTCGGGACAGGCAACTTAGGCGTCAACCTCGACACCGCGAATCTTATACTGTACGGCCGAGGCAATCCGGTCGATGCGCTCGACGTAATCGGAAAATACGTCCGAAACACGCACATGAAGGACGGCTTTTATCCCGTTTCCGGCCGGTCTCTCGGCGAGGAAGTGCCGTTGGGCGAGGGGAAGGTCAATGTGAGGGAATTTATTAAAAAGTCGGAGGGCATCGGATACAAAGGCTGCTACTGCATTGAGCGGGAAATTTCCGGCGAGCGGCAGAACCTTGATATCATCGCAGCGCGCGACCTTATAGCGGAGACGCTGCGCGGGTGCTGAAAAGTTCAAATGAAAAAAGCTTACCTTACGAAAATTATCGCAAGGCAAGCTTTTTCTTATTTCAGGCAAATATCGGATTTAATATCTTCTGCGCGGTTATTATCGTTTTGTCATCTCTTTCGATGCTGCCGGTCTTTGAAAAACCGTTTTTCAGCCAGAAGCGCTCGGCTTGATTATTACCGTCGACCCATGCTAGTCTGACGGAAGCAAATCCGCGATCGGAAAGATATCTGCACAGTTCGTTTATGATAACCGAACCGACGCCGCAGCTCTGAATTGCCGCATCGACCATGAAAAAGCCGATATAGGCGACGCCTTTTTCCGGATATCCGTCGATGAGATCGAGGACGGCGGCAAGTCTGCCGCCGTCGAAACAGCCGATATAATATTTATCATCCGCGGTCACTCCGGGCGGGATGGCGCACATATCCGCGATTATCGATTCGCGGGAAACCGGCGGCGGCATATGAATGTAATACTGCGGATTTGTGCTGCATAGCCGGTAAATGTCTTCGATGTCTGCGTCGGTGAGCCTGCGGACGATATATGTCTTTGAAAGCGCTTTTATATCGATCATTCGTTTTTATCTGCTGTCCGCAAAATGCCGGTTATTCTTCTTTTCCCTCTGCGACTATCTTTTCGACATATGCGACCATTTCGCCGTATTTTTCCTCGAATTTCTCGAGCAGGCGCATCTGGGCGCGGGCGCGGATGAGGTTGTGCTGAGGACGGTTGACCTTGAAGTAGACATCGCCGTCGATATAGTCGGTCAGAAAGCGCATCGCAAGCTCGCAGGTAATGACCTTGACGCCCATCGGGAGCGCAAGTATCTCCTCGCGGGAAAGCACTTCCTTGGTTTCCGAAACAAAGCCGCGGGTGAATTCGCGGAAAAGCTCCATATCGACGTCAATCTTCGAAAGATCCGGCTCGTCTTCGGCGGCGGTGGAGGCGCCGTAGCGGATCGCGTCGCCGTAATCGTAAAGCGCGGAGCCGGGCATGACGGTGTCAAGGTCGATAACGCAGAGCGCCTTTTTTGTCTCATTGTCGATCATTACGTTGTTGAGCTTGGTGTCGTTGTGGGTGACCCGGAGCGGCAGCTCGCCTTTTTCGATCATGTCGACTATCGAAGACATCATCTTTCTGCGGTCGAAGAAAAAATCGATATCTTCTTCAAGCTTGCCGACCCTGCCCGCCTTATCGGCGGCAACCGACGCGACGAAAGTATAAAAGCGCTTTTTGGTATTGTGGAAGTCGGGAATCGTCTCAGTCAGCTTGTCCGCCGGAAAATCGGAAAGATATTTCTGGAACTCGCCGAAGCCGCGCCCCGCCTCGTAAAACAATGCGGGATCGGATATCTGATTATAAGCGGTGGCGTTGTCGATGAAGATATCCGCGCGCCAGTACTCGCCGCGGTCGTCTTTATAAAGCAGCGGACTTTCGGTCGTCAGCGGGCCTTTGACCGGGATGAATTCAAGAATACTGCGATCGGTGGGAAGGTGCGCACGCGCCATCGTCGCGGTAATATGGTTGATGACGAGCTGAACGTTTTTCATCAGTTCCTCGGGATGCCTGAACGCGACGGTGTTGATTCTCTGGAGGACATAACGCACTTTGGAGCCGTCGGGCTTCCCGTAGGTGAGAAGGTATGTCGAGTTGATATTTCCCGAAAGCAGCTCTTCGACGCTCTTATATGTTCCTTCGAATTTGAAATGATTGATTACGTGCTTGATATTGTTGTAAAGCATTTTGATTCCTCGATCATTATGTATTATAAGCCGCGGCCGTCAGCCTCTGTTTGCGGCTTCGTCGTCGATGTCATATGCCTCGGGAGCGGTTTCCGGCTCCGGCTCGGCGGTCTCGTCGGGGACAGTCTCGGCGCCCGGAATCGTTTCCGCTTCGGTCGTCGTTTCGGCAGTTGTTTCTGCGGTTGCTTCAGCTGTTGTTTCGGGTTCGGTTTGCGGGGTTTCCGTTTCGGGAGCGGTCGCTGCTTCTTCGGTTGCCGCCGGTTCTTCATCCGTCAATGCGGTGACTTCCGCAGTTTCCTCTTCGGGAAAGATGTCCGAAAGACCTATTCTCGTGTTGACGGAGTCGGTGCCGTAACGGGGTTCGAGGACGGCGTATTTTACATAAACGAAAACGAGTGCGAAAAGCAGCAATGCCGATGTCAAAATCGAGATAATCGCCGCCGGTTTCCAGAGTCCCGCGCCGGAACCGGTTTCGATATATACCGCCTTTTCCGGGAATTCTTCCGGATCGGGTTGCTCCTGCGGTATCTCCTTTCCGGTTTTTGCCGTCATTGCGGACTTTGCTGCGGGCGGGAAATCCGCGGGGAACGGTTTAACTTCGGAAGCTGCTTCGTCGGTGAGAGCCGGCTCATCGGTGTCAGGCATTTCGTCGCCGAAATCATCGGCGGGGGATATATCTTCTTCATCCGGGGATTCGGCCGGCGCACCGGAGCCGCCGAAATCAAGGTCAAGCTCTACCGTCTGCACAAACCGATCTTCGGTGGGTTCTTCGTAGTAATCTTCAAAGAAAGCTTCGTCTGCCGGTTCCGTTTCGGGTGTATCGGCGGATGCCGATTCACTGTCATCCGGCTTTTCTGCCGGTTCAAAAACCGGAATTGAAGGGGCAGCGGGTTCAGCGGTTTCGGACTTTGTTTCCGGTGGTAATCCTTCGGTATCAGCGTCGTTGAATGCGGACAATTCGGAAATATCGATATCTATCCTCGGGGTCAGCTTTGCCGTTATCGCATCGAGTTCGGCGCCGATATCGGTGAATCCGGCATTTTCATCCGTCTGCGGATGATTCTTTGGTTCCGGAAACGGGACTGCGGGTTCTTTTTCGACCGGAATCGACGGCTTCTGAGTATCCTGAGCGGGTTTTACTGCCGGCGTCTTTCGGGCGGAGATATCCTTGCGCGGCGGGCGCCTGTACGGCGCAAAAGGAGTGCGCTTTACAAGCCGGATCTGCGGTGATTCGGAATTTTCCTGCGCCGAGGGGGAATCAGGCTCGGAGGATAATTCGGCGGCTTCCGGAGTTTGCGCATCGAACGGTTCTTCGGTTTCCCGCAAAGCATCCGGCTCCGTCGGATCCGTTTCCGGAGTTATTTCGGCTGCCGGTTCGGCTTCATCCGGAACTTGCGCGGCATCATCGGTTTTTGCTTTGCGCTCGGCTTCTCTTATCCTTCGGCGATAAAGCGAATTTTTCTGCTCGGACGCAGACACTGCCGGCCAGTCGCCGGTGCTGTCACCCGTTTCGTCACTCGATGTGTTTTCATCCATCAGGCTGTCATACTGCCGTGCGATCTCCCTCGAGATTCCGCACATGGCGCAGAACCGGTCGTCGCAGTCGGTATGGCAGAGCGGACAGACCCACTTATCTTTGTTTTCTGTTTTTAACTTTTCGGCCATGTTAATATAATCAACTCACATCCACATCGGGAAGCTGACAAAACGCCAGCACCCGTATTTATCCATCTGAAGCTTGAAGATAAAGGTCTCGCTTCCGTCGTCTATGAGATCACCGGTATCTTCGGCGAAGCTGTATTTCTGCACCTCTAACGTATATTCGACGAAGCTCGCCGAACGTTCGCTAAGCTCTGCGCTGAGGATTTTTCCGTAATTGATATTTGCTCCGCGGTCGGCGGGTATAACGCAAAGATGTCCATCGATATCTGTGTAGTCGGAGCGGTAGGAAAGCAGTTTGTCCGCAATTTCCGTCGAAAAATAATTTCTGACATATTTTTCGAGATCGGCGTATGTATTAATATAGGGGTAATCGACTTTATATTGGAAGGTGCCGTTAACAGGCTCGCCGCTTGTCGGAATTGTGCTCATGTTGAACCATTTCCAGATTTCGGTTGCGGTCGAAAAGATTTCGCCTATCGTATCTTCGTTGACATAGGCGACCGGCTTCATTGCGGCGGCAACTTTTTCTTCAAATGCCGCCCTTTCTGCCGCAGCTTTGTCTTCGGCGGTTTCCGCTTCTTGCTCGGCGGCGGTCGTTTCGGCTTCATTCGGGAGGGTTTCTTCGGCGGGTTCGGTTTCCGTTTCTGTCTCGGCGGCTTCCGTCGTAACGATTTCCTCGGCTTTCGTTGTTTCGGAATCCTCCGCGGATGCAGTTTCCTCAACGGATGCGGTTTCCGAGACTTGACCGAGAACGGCGTTCACGTCGCAGGCCGAAAGACCGAATGCGGATATAAGCGCAGCGATTATCAGCAGCGCGGGCTTTATATTTTTCATTGATTTCCTCTTTTCCCGGAATAAAATAACAACAGCACCGGGACGGCTGTTTACATCTTTAAATCATACATATATGATTATACCATTATTTTGTTAATATGTAAACACCAGACCGGTTGATTTTTGGTTTTTTCGTTCATTATTTGCCGTTTTTCAACAAATTCTGCCGTATTTTGCTGCAGATAAACATCCGGAGGGCGGAAACACGATAACGGTTTCCGCCCTCCGGGAGATTATTTCTGTTTCGCGGGTTATTAATACATTCCGCCGCCCATGTCGGGGGAGGGTGCCGGAGCGGCAGCTGCCGGCTCCTCCTTATCGGCTACGAGAGACTCGGTGGTGAGCAGGGTTGCCGCGATGGATGCGGCGTTTTCGAGCGCACAGCGGGAAACCTTGGTCGGGTCAACGATGCCGGCGTCGATCATGTTGGTGAAGGTGCCGTTTGCGGCGTTGAATCCGTAGCTTTCCTTGCCGGAGTTCATGATGGCGTTTACCACGACGGAGCCTTCCGCTCCGGCGTTCTCGGCGATCTGGCGCACCGGCTCTTCAAGAGCGCGGGCGACTATCTTAACGCCGGTCTTCTCGTCGCCCTCGACTTCGTCGAGCAGCTTTTTGACAGCCGGTATGGCGTTCAGGAATGCGGTTCCGCCGCCGGGGACTATGCCCTCTTCAACTGCAGCCTTGGTGGCGTTGAGAGCGTCCTCTACGCGATACTTCTTTTCCTTCATTTCGATTTCGGTAGCGGCGCCGACTTTGATAACGGCAACTCCGCCGGAAAGCTTGGCAAGACGCTCCTGGAGCTTCTCGCGGTCGAAATCGGAGGTGGTAGCGGTGATGGCGGTCTTTATCTGACCGACGCGGGCGTGAATCTCTTCCGGATCGCCCTTGCCGCCGACGATGATGGTGTTTTCCTTGTCAACCTTGACCTGGGAAGCGCTGCCGAGCTGGGTGAGTTCGGTTTCCTTAAGCTCAAGTCCGAGCTCATCGGAGATAACTTCGCCGCCGGTTAGGATGGCGATGTCTTTCAGCATTTCCTTGCGTCTGTCGCCGAATCCCGGAGCCTTGACCGCAACGCAGGTGAAAGTGCCGCGGAGTTTGTTCAGAACGAGAGTGGTGAGCGCTTCGCCCTCGACGTCCTCGGCGATGATGAGCAGCTTGCGTCCCGTCTGGACGATCTTTTCAAGCAGCGGGAGAATATCCTGGATATTGGAAAGCTTCTTCTCGGTGATGAGGATGAAAGGATCGTCGAGAACGGCTTCCATCTTTTCGGTGTCGGTCGCCATATACGGGCTGCAATAGCCGCGGTCGAACTGCATTCCTTCGACTACTTCGCAGGAAGTCTCGGCAGACTTGGATTCCTCAACGGTGATAACGCCGTCTGCGCTGACCTTTTCCATTGCGTCGGCGATCTGAGCGCCGATGGCTTCGTCTCCGGAGGAGATGGCGCCTACGCGGGCGATATCCTTGGAGCCGTCGACCTTCTTGGATTCCTTCTTAAGGTTTGCAACTGCGGCTTCGATTGCCTTCTGCATACCGGTGCGGATTCCGACGGGGGAAGCGCCTGCAGCGACGTTCTTCATGCCTTCGTAGACCATTGCCTGAGCGAGAACGGTGGCGGTGGTGGTGCCGTCGCCGGCGGCGTCGTTGGTCTTGGTGGCGACTTCTTTGACGAGCTGAGCACCCATGTTCTCGAATGCGTCGTCAAGCTCGATTTCCTTGGCTATCGTAACACCGTCGTTGACGATGAGCGGAGCGCCGTATTTCTTGTCGAGAACGACGTTGCGGCCCTTCGGACCGAGAGTTATCTTAACGCTGTCGGTAAGCTTATTTACACCGACAAGCAGCGCTGCGCGGGCTTCTTCGCCGTATTTGATTATCTTTGCCATATTATATTTTATCCTCCAAAATTATTGATTGTACGATCATCAGTTGCAGCTGCAGCCGCACTTGCAGTCGCAGTCTTCGACTACCGCAAGGATGTCGCTTTCGCGGACGATGGTGTATTCGTTGTCTCCGTCCTTCACTTCGGTTCCAGAGTATTTGCTGGTGATGACTTTCTGGCCGACCTTAACGGTCATTTTGACTTCTTTGCCGTCGACCGTTCCGCCGGGACCTACGGCGATGACTTCGGCGACCTGCGGCTTTTCCTTCGCGGTTCCCGCAAGGATGATGCCGGACTGGGTCTTGTCTTCGGCTTCGAGCAATTTGATTACGACTCTGTCGGCAAGAGGCAGAATTTTCATGTTGATATATTCCTCCAAAATTTTATTTTTATGTTTTTGGCACTCTTGTGTTTTGAGTGCTGAACACTGGCTTATATTATACACACCCAAACGCTTAAAATCAAGTGTTTTTTCGTTTATTTACACTTAATTAACAAAGAATACCGCGTTTTCGGGATTTTTGCTTGCACTCACACGCTTCGGCTGCTAATTCGGGTTTTTCGTTCGGTTTTTCGGTTTACCGATAAGCGTAAAATCCCGGCTTTGGCAGACCAGTCCCCAAACAGCCGCGTCGGGAAGAGTGTCGTCCAGAATGACGGATATCCAGTGTTTTTTCTGCATATGCCACGCGGGATAGATTCCCGGCGTTGCGGATATCAGTTCCCCGATGGATTTGTCGTCGTGCTTTATATTCAGAACGTCGACGAAATCGCCGTCGTCACGGTGCAGCTTTGTCAGCTTTGAGCGGGGGATATGCATCACAAGTCCGTACCAGCGGCGGTTTTTCGGGTTTCTGAACACACCGGTTATATCGTCGCCGGTTTTTGCCAGGAAGGGAAAGTCCGGCTCTTCTCCGAAAGTTTCATATAAATACCGGGCAAGCCGGTTCGCCTGATCCGAAACAAACGGCTGAAAGAAAAAGGCAGGCTTTGCAAGCTCTCTCAGCGCTTCGATATATTTTTCCCGCACGAGGCTGACATACGGACTGATCCTGGCCGAGCTTCCGACCGGAAGATATTCTTCTTCGGCTGCAACGTCTATTACCCGGCCGACGATGCGGCCGTCCTTATATACCCGAAGTTCGGCGAGAAAGTCGCCGTTCATGAACACGGCGGTTTTTATGAAATATTCGTTTTTTTCTTCAAAGCCGGCGCTGCGGAGCTTCGAAATATCCGGCTTCATGCGGATAAGCGCTTTTTCTTCAAGCGTCATGGCAATCACCTCCGCCGAGCAATAAATATACCATATCCGTCAAAATCTTTCAACCGCATTTATGTTAAATCGGGCTGAATTTATTATTTTCGGCGCAAAAAAGCCGCCTCCGTTGTCTTCGGAGACGGCTTTGCAATTTATCTGTCGCGGAAGGATTTCAAAAATGCGTCGAGACGGGCGTTTTGACTGTCGTAGAAAATCTCTTTCGGGCTTCCCTCGGCAGCGATAAGGCCGTTATCCATGAAGATGACCCGGTCGGCGACGTCGCGGGCGAAGGTCATTTCATGGGTAACAATGACCATCGTCATCCTGTCTGCGGCAAGCTCGCGGATAACTTCGAGCACCTCGCCGGTAAGCTCGGGGTCGAGGGCGGAGGTCGGCTCATCGAAAAGCAGCACCCGCGGCTCCATCATAAGCGTCCTCGCAATGGCAACACGCTGTTTCTGGCCGCCGGAGAGCGAGGACGGCATCGCATCGAGCTTATCGAGCAGACCTACTTTTGAAAGCAGCTCCTTCGCCTTTTCCGCTGCCTCCGATTTATGCTTTTTTGCGACTGTCACCGGGGCGGTTATGAGGTTGTCTTTTACCGAAAGATGCGGGAAGAGATTGAAGTGCTGGAAAACCATTCCCATCCTTCGCAAAATCCGCCGCTGCTGCTTTTCCGGGACATATATACCGTCGCGGACAAGGTCGGCGCCTTCGAAAATGACGGTTCCGCCGTCGACACGTTCAAGCCCGATAATCGAGCGAAGCATGGTGCTTTTGCCGGAGCCGGAGGAGCCGATGACCGCGACCACTTCTCCCCGGCCGACGCGAAGCGAAACATCGCGGAGAACTTCGTTGTCGCCGAAGGCTTTGCGCATATGCTCGACTATCACCACATCGGAGGTTATGCTGTCATTCATAAAAACACCTCCTCAGAACCTGAATTTCTTTTCGAGCTTATTGAAAAGCAGCGTCAGCCCGGTGGTCATAATAAGGTAGAAAACCGCTGCGACGGCATACGGCAGAACGCTTTGAGTGCTGTTTACAAGCGATTTTGAATAGTGCAGCAGGTCGGTAATCCCGATCGTCGTGATAAGCGCCGTGTCTTTTACGAGAGTAATGGTCTCGTTTGACGTCGGCGGCAGCACTACCTTTATCATCTGCGGTATGATTATCTTCGCGGTGGTCTGCGCCCTGGAAAAGCCGAGCACCCGCGCCGCTTCGTACTGACCCGGGTCTATCGAAAGCAGTCCTCCGCGGAAAATCTCGCAAAAATATGCGGCGTAATTCAGTATGAAGCCGATACAGCCGGCTGCGAAGCGATCCATCGCAAGATACTTTCCTATCACCGGCAGAAAAGGCAGGCCGTAATATATGAAAAAGAGCTGCAGCATCAGCGGGGTGCCGCGCATGATAAAGACGTAAAACTTCGTCGCGCCGCATAAAACCGGATTCTTTGAAGTTTCAAAGAAAGTCAGCAGCAGTCCCAGCGGGAGGGAAAAAACTATCGTAAAAAAGAAAATCGCAAGAGTATAACCGATGCCGCGGCTCATTACGACGACGGACATCTTTAAAATATCAATATTCATCTGAACATAACATTTCCCGGCTTTCTTTAGGGGAAAGCCGGGTTTGATGATTTTTACGGCGCCTGATTATTTGTCTTCGGAAATAAGGTTGAAACCGACGACTTCGTCGACGACGAGCGCATCGACTCTGCCTGCCTTTAGGTCAAGGAAGGCGGTGGGGTTGTCGGGATATTCGTTGATGGTAAATGTGGCGGCAACATCCGGCTCGGCGTTGATGCATTCGAGGGCGGAGGAGCCTGCCTGAGCGGCTACTTTCTTGCCGGAGAGATCTGCCTTTGAAGCGATGCTGCTGTCGGCGGCGGCGACTATGACCATTCGGTTATTAAGATACGGCTTCGAGATGTTCATGCTTTCGGCTCTCTCGGGGGTTATCGACATTCCGTTCCAGATCATGTCGATATTGCCGGCGGAAAGCTCCATCTCCTTTGAGTTCCAGTCGATCGGCTGAAGCTTAAGGGCAACGCCGAGGCGGGAGGCCACTTCTTTTGCGAGATCGATGTCGAAACCGACTATGTTGCCGGCGTCGTCATAGAAACCCATCGGCTTGAAGCCGACATCGAGACCCAATATAATTTCGCCCTTGTCTTTGATTTTCTGAAGCGAATCGTCGCCGGTGTCTTCAATCGGGCGGGGGAACTGCTGATCCTTCAGCACTTTGTCTTCGCCGAACCAGTCGGTCGAAATCTTTGCGGCGGTGCCGTCGGCGATTATTTCGTCGATTGCGGCCTGAACCGCGAGAGTCAGCGCGTTGTCATCCTTGCGGAAGCCGATGCCGTACTGCTCGGAGCCGAAGTTTTCTTCGAGAACGACGTATTTCTTGTCCGACGAACCGCAGGAAACGGCGGTTGCGGCGAGCATCAATGCCGCCAGCAGAACGCAGATGAGTTTGAACTTCTTCATTTTCGATTCCTCTTTTATGATTTTATCTGTTTATCCCGCACAGCCGCTTTTCTTTATCGAATTAAAGCGATTATGCGTTAATGCTTTAACATTATATCACACCGCCGAAAGATTTGCAAGAGGTTTCGGTCATTTTTAATTTATTGATTACACAAATGCGGTTTTGTCAGGTTTGATTCAGGTTTTACAAAAGATTCATCAAATGCGGCGGTTTTTCTGATATAATTTTTTCGAAGAAAAGTCCATCGGATTAAACGAATTATAAAGGAAGGCGGCTTTGAAATGCCGAGATCTGTAAATAAAAAAAGGCTGCTGTGCGCCGCGCTCGTTTTTCTGCTCGCAGCGATCACGGTTCTGCCGGCGGCGGCGGACGAAGTGCCGTCCGGAATAATCGGGTTCTCTCCGAAAGTTGAAGAACCGGAGCCTGAGCCGGAGAAACCGGAGCCGGAGAAGCCGGAGGAACTCGAAGCTGTCCCCGAGGGTGAGAAGACGCCCGAAGCTCCGGAAGAAGGCGAAGGAGACGCTGATGCCGCAGACGCCGAACCTGGCGAGACCACCGCCGAAGAATTTGACTTCCCGGACACTTATCCCGCTTATCTTGCGCCTCAGTTTGCAAAGGAAACTCCGGAGGGAGTCGCGTACCTCATGGCCGAGGACGGCTCGCACATGATGGCGGTAGGCTGGCGCGGCGAGGGCAAGACGATCACCGTACCCGATACGATCGACGGGCTGCCGGTGACCGAGATTATGGCGACCGCATTTTCCGGAACCGAAAAGGTCGAGAATGTGATCCTGCCCGATTCGGTCAAAATTATCGGAAAATCGGCGTTCGCACAGATGCCGCAGCTCGTTTCGATAAAGCTTCCCGAGGGAATTTCCGAAATCCCCGAATCCTGCTTTGAAAACTCAACTTCGCTTTCGAAAATCGCACTGCCCGGTACGGTTAAATCGATCGGCAATTCGGCGTTTTCCGGCTGTCTCCGCCTCGGGCTGCTGAAGATACCGGCGGCGGTGGAATCGATCGGGGTTGACGCATTTTTCGGCTGCGAAGGGCTGATACTCGACTGCACCGAAAACGAATACGCGCAGAGGTACGCCGCCGGCAACTCCATTGAAGCCAAAGGCGGCGCGACCTGGAATTCGATGGTTCTGCAGATGGCGCTGTCCACCGGACTGATCGGCGCAGCAGTGTATTTTATTCCGAAAATCATCCGCAGATACAGGAAAAACAGTTAAAAACCGCCGCGTAAAAATCCGGAAAACAAGAGAGCCGCATATGCTTTTCAGATATGCGGCTCTGTTTTTATCGGCAGGTTTTTATTTTGAAAAAAAGCGGTTCAGCAGGCTTGTCGCAAGCATTATGATTCCGATAACCACGAAGATGACGAGCATTCCGATTCCCATGTATTGAAGATTGGAGACGAAATTCATCGGCTCGAAAAATATCTCGGGGGCGCTGTCGTTTACCGCGGCAAGCAGCATATAAGCCATAAAATTAATCATATCACTTTCTCCTTTTCCCAAAACATCAAGAGAAGAAATTCAGAATGATGCCGCCGGCGATTACCGAGGCGATCTGACCCGAAACGTTTACTCCGATCGAGTGCATCAGCAGGAAGTTCTGCGGATCCTCCGCAAGTCCCATCTTATGAACGATGCGCCCCGACATCGGGAATGCCGATATACCGGCTGCGCCTATCATCGGGTTTATCTTTTCCTTCGAGAAGAGGTTGAGCAGTTTTGCGAACAGAACGCCGCCCGCAGTATCGAAGATAAACGCTATCAGACCCAGACCGAGGATCAGCAGGGTGTCGAACTTAAGGAACTTGTCGGCGGTCATGTTAAACGCAACCGAGATGCCGAGGAAGATCGTTACCAGATTTGCAAGGACTTTCTGCGCCGTTTCCGAAAGCGAGTCAAGCACTCCGCACTCGCGAATAAGATTGCCGAACATGAGGAAACCGATAAGCGCGGTCGCCTGAGGAACGATGGCGGATGCAACGATGGTGATTATTATCGGGAAGAGTATGCGGGTTGTTTTGCTGACCGACTTCTGCACATAGGGCATACGGATCATGCGCTCTTTCTTGGTTGTCAGCAGCTTGATGACCGGCGGCTGAATTATCGGAACCAGAGCCATATACGAATATGCCGCAACGGTTATCGCTCCCACATATTTCGACCCCAGCGTGTTTGCGACGGCGATGGAAGTGGGGCCGTCCGCCGCGCCGATAATGGCGATCGAAGCCGCATCGAGGGTCGGGAAGAAAATGCTTGCCGTGCACAGGGTGAAGAAGATTCCGAATTGTGCGGCGGCGCCGAAAAGCATCAGCTTGGGATTGCTGAGCAGCGGTCCGAAGTCTATCATTGCGCCGATGCCGATAAAGAGCATCAGCGGGAAAAGTTCGTTCGCGATGCCTGCGTAATAAAGCTCTTTTATGGGTCCTGTCAGCGCATCGGAAAAGGGGATATTGACGAGAATCGTGCCGAAGCCCATCGGAAGCAGCAGGGACGGCTCCATATTCTTTTTGATGGCAAGATAGATCAGAACGAGTCCGACAAGGATCATGACCA
>JAAZGC010000273.1 GCA_012511425.1 Clostridiales bacterium
ATGCAAGTTCTTCAGCCTCGCCGCCGAGACCGGGAGCGAGAATCGAGATGAGCTGCGGCGATAATACAATTCCGATACCGGCCAATGCCAAACATAAAAGCAGAACGACGTTTACGAACCTCTGTGCGAAATCATCCGCTCTTTTGGTTCCTTCGCGGGCAAGGAGTCTGTTGTATGCCGGAATAAAAGAACCGGGAATCGCCGCTCCGAGCAGCATATCAAAGACGGTGAGCGGTATTACCGAGGCTTCGGCAAAAGCGGCGGCTTCAAGGCCGGTGCCGTAGCTTGAGGCAAGCAGCACCGTCCGCAGAAGTCCGAGGGCTTTTGCAAGCAGCGTCGCCGCCATCATCAATATTACCGTCCGGCGTGGGCGGCTTTTCTTTATATCGCTCACAGCAGATCCGGACGCAGTTTTTTTGTCAGCTCGAGCGACTTTTCATAGCGCCAGCGCTCGATGTGCGCGTGATTTCCGCTTTGAAGCACTTCGGGTACTTCAAGCCCGCGGAAACTTTGCGGTCTTGTATACTGAGGATATTCAAGCAGGCCATTGCTCAGACTTTCTATCTCGTGGCATTCGTCATCGGAAAGAACTCCGGGACACAGCCGCCCGACACAGTCACAGAGAATGCAGGCGGGAAGTTCGCCTCCTGTCAGCACGTAATCGCCGATGCTTATCTGTTCGTCGATGCAGAGGTCGATAACGCGTTCGTCAATTCCCTCGTAGTGGCCGCAGAGGATTATCAGTCTGTCATATGAAGCCAGGCGGGAAGCTTCTTTCTGATTCAGCAGTCTTCCCTTCGGAGACATATATATCCTCCTTGCATTGTCGGTGTTTCCCATCGCCGCAACCGCTTCCATAGCCGCGACAAGCGGCGGGGCGGCCATAACCATGCCTTTTCCGCCGCCGTAAGGCGTGTCGTCTACCCGGCGGTGACGGTCTTCCGACCAGTCGCGGATCTGATGTGTGTATATTTCAAGCTTTCCCGCTTTGCGGGCGCGGCCGATTATGCTTTCATCAAGCACGGAGCTTACAAATTCGGGGAAAAGGGTAAGAATATCGAATCTCATGTCAGGATTCCGATGCGCCGCTGTCAAACATACCCGGGATCGGACGGACTTTGACGCCGTATTCATAATCGATTTCAACGACGAAGGGTTTTATTGCCGGCAAAAGAGATGTCGTGCCGTCGGGGCGGGAGATTACATAAAGGTCCTGAGCACCCTGAACGAGGACATCCGATATCTCTCCGTAAATCTCACCGCTGTCTGCGTCGCTTACTTTAAGTCCGATCAGGTCGGCTATGAAATGGTCGCCCTCTTTAAGTGCGATATCTTCGCGATCCGCATAGATTATCCTTCCGCGAAGCGAAGCGGCCGAATCGCGGTCATCGATCCCTTCGAGATTCAGCAGCGCGAACTGCTTCATATACGAAGCTTTCTCGACCTTGCGTTTACCGTCGCCTTCGGGGGAAAAATATACATACGGGAGTGAGGTGACAGCTTCGACGCTGTCCGACCAGCATTCGACCTTGACCATACCGCCTGTGCCATGGACATTAATAATCTTGCCGGTTTCAAGATATTTCTGCATTTATATTAAGCTCCGTATTGTTGTTTTATAGATTATACCATATTCTATGATTATTTTCACCTGTTTTTTAAAAATTTTATTGAAAAGCTCGCATAAATATGGTATCATTAAGTAAAGAAAGCAAAAATATCAGAAATTACGAGGTGCTCAAAATGAAACTTGGAATTATTCGCGGATATTCCGCAGCGGATTTTGACTATGTCAAAAAGAACGAACTCGAATTTATCGAGGTTTGCTGCAACTTTGACCCGGATATCGAAAACTTTCTTAAAAACAAGGATTCGATAAAGGAGAACATCAAACGCACCGGGATTCCGATTCAGTCGGTCGGCCGCTGGAACATGGACTGCAACATCGGCGGAAAGATAGATTCGGAGCGCTTTGAATTCCTTGCTTCGCTGCTTGATGCAGCCATTGAAGTAGGTGCGCCGAACTTCGTCTGCGGATGCAACTATGCTTCCGAAGCAACTCTGTACCGAAACTATACGGCTGCAATAGAGCTGTTCGGACGGCTGCTGGAACGCGCCGGCGGAAGAACGAATATCTGCGTTTACAACTGCGACTGGGAGAATTTCGTTCATTCCGACGCTCAATGGAAGGTGGTTTTAGGCGAGCTGCCCGAGCTTAAGATCAAATTCGACGCTTCCCACTCCTTCGGACGCAGATCCGATTACCTGGCTGAGCTTTCCGACTGGGGAGATCGGATAGGACATATGCACGTCAAGGGCGCCGTCAGAGCCGGCAGCCGCGGTGTCGACGATCCTCCGGCAGGAATGGATGCTCTGCGCTGGTCGGAGATCTTCGCTATCCTTTATTCCCGCGGATACACCGGCGGGCTTTCGATCGAGCCGCACTCAAGCGCCTGGCGCGCCGATATTCCGCGCGGCGAAAAGGGAATTCTTTTTGCCCGCGATTTCATCCGGCGTTTCCTTGTCGATTAAAAACAATTGTGACGTTACGGCTGACGATTTGA
>JAAZGC010000274.1 GCA_012511425.1 Clostridiales bacterium
GCTGGTGCTGCTATATCGATATGGATGAGTCGAAAGGAGAAATACTGAACGACGCCGCCGTTCAGCGCAATATGGAAGTCGAGACCCGCCTCAATATCGAAATCGAGTGCATCGAGGGCAGCGGAGTAGTCGATCGGGTAGCAAAGTCGGTCAACGCAGGCGAAGATGCCTATGATATTGCAATACCTTTTTCGACCGAAATCCTTACCAAGCTTATCACTTCAAATATGCTCTATGACGTCTCGTCGCTGCCGCACGTCGATTTTTCAAAGCCTTACTACACAAAAGACTCATATGAGACATATGAGATAAACGGCAGGCATTATCTTTTTACCGGGGCTTATACCTATCCGCTATACAGCTCCGTTTACTGGCTGTTCAACAAGGACGAGTGGAAAAACCGCGGCATCGCCGACGCCTATCAGACTGTATACGACGGCAAATGGACAATGGATTATGTCGATACCGTAATAAAAGACACATATATCGACCTTGACGGCGACGGCAAGAAGAACGACAAGGATTTCTACGGCTTCACCTCCGTCTATCCGATAATGCTTTCATTTATGTATTACGGCTGCGGAATGAACGGAGTTTCGCTTGAAAGCGGCGGATTCAAGTTCGATTACGGCGACGAAAGAGCTTCAAAGGTGCTGGATAAAATACTCGCCCTCGGAAGCAATCCGGACACCTATTATTATGATGCGGAATGGGATAACTTCTTTGCCGGCAATTCGCTCATGCTGCTTTACGGCTCCAGCCTTCCCAAGCTCCGTCAGCTCGAATTCGACTTCGGAATGCTGCCGATGCCGAAATACGATGAAGCGCAGGAGAACTATGTATCATATATGTGCGCCGGAATAACCACCGTTCCCGTCACGATACAGCGTCCCGAGCTTGTCGGTGCCGCGCTCGAAGCTCTATTTTCCTCATCCGGAAGATACATGGTAGACGCCTTTATCAGCAACTACGCCGAGCAGAAAGTCCTCCGCGACGAACATTCGATCGAGATGTACCGGCTTATCAATACAAATGTAAAATACGACTTCACCCGATATATCAGCCCTTCGAAAAAGATCGAATCGAATGCGATATTAAACAGGGTTCTTTCAAAGAAGGAAAACGTCCTCGCCTCCGAATGGGCGAAGATACAGGAAAGCGTCGAAACGGAATTCGCCGAATTTTACGACAACTACTGCACCGACTGAACCGCTTGAAGCGGTGCATATCCTCGAAGACGATCCGGATCTGGGTTACTGCTATCCGTCGATATTCGACGGCGGCGATTATATCTTAATCACATATTATGTGCTAGAAGGCAAAGACAGAAACCTCGACTCGAATAAAATAATAAAAATCCAAAAATCGGAGCTTTGAATTGATTAAAACGGAAACAAATCTCCCCGATATTTCCGAAATCCCGGAAAAAAACCACCCGCCGGCAAAACGGCGGGCGGACATTCCCTCGATCATTCTTATGGCGGTAACGGCGGTACTGATAACCGCAGCCGGCTTCTATTACAAGCAGCATCCCTTACACATTCTTCCGCTTTATGTGTCGCTCGTCATCGGAGCGCTTCAGGCGAAGGCAAACCGCGTCGCAAGCCTGCTGGGCGGAATAAACTCGATATTATATGCGCTTGTCTATCTCTATCTGGGGCTTTACGCCTCGGCGCTGTATGCCATCCTCTTTTCCTGTCCGGTTCAGCTTGTCACCTTCGTGCGCTGGAATCAGAGAAAATACGGCTCGTCGACGCTCTTCCGGAAAATGACGGCAATGGAGCGGATAGTCGTGTCGGCGGCGTTTGTCATTTCGGTCGCGGCGGTAATGTTCATATTAAAACTGTTAAAATCCGATTACAGTTTCATCGATTCGCTTTCCTCTCTGATGGGCATTCTCATCTCGTTTCTGACGATGTTCGCTTTCATTGAATATACCTGGCTGATGCTGCCGAACGGAATAATCGGCATATTCCTTAACATCGCAACGATGAAGGTGCATCCGGAACAGATGACCTATCTCATTTTCTCGTTTTATTCGCTTATCTGCGTAACAAGAGGCTTATTCAGGGTCCGCGGACTTTACAAAGAACAGCAGCTTGAAATGATTCGCGAAAAAGCATTGTCTGATATCGATTCAAATGAATAAAAAACGCCGGTAACTTCCAAACAGAAGTTACCGGCAAATCCGCATTAATCAGAGCGAAAGAATCTTGTCGAGATCGTCGGCGATTCCCTTGTAGCCGCGATCATCGGGACCGAGTTCGGCGGTGATATAGCCGTCAAAGCCGATGGCACGGAGCTGATCCATGCAGGCTTTCCAGTCGATGTCGCCTTCGAGCAGCTGAACCCACTTGAGGGTAAGGCCTTCCTGCTTGAAGCCTTTGACATGGATCTTTGTTATGCGCTTGCCGAGAGACTTGATCCAGTGCTGCGGATAGCCGTAGAAAAGGATGTTTCCGATGTCGAAATAGGCGCGGACATACGGTGAATCGAACGAATCGATGAACTGAGCCATTTCTCTGCCGGAAAGCAGGAACTTATTCCATACTTCCTCGATGCCGAGATAGATGCCGAGCTCTTCTGCCAGCGGGAGCACTTCTTTGATAACCTTTCTCGAGTTTTCCCATGCCATTTCGTAGTCGATCTGGGGAGTTACGGCGCCGGGGACGACAAGCAGGGTGTCGGCTCCGAGTGCCTTGGCGGTGAGAATACCCTGTTTGAACCAGTAAGCGGCGCGCTTCTGAACTTCCGGATCGGGGGATGTTGCGGGATTCTGCCATGCGCCGGCTCCCATAATGCTCGGGCAGACAAGGTCATATTTCTTCAGGAGCGCGGCAATTGCGGCTCTTTCCTCGTCCGTTTCGACGGCAGTGACTTCAACGGCGGCAAATCCGGCTTCTTTCGCTATTTTCATCTTCTCCTCGATGGAGGAAGCCGAGATGCAGTCAAGAACGATTCCTTTGCGGTTTTTCATGTTGATTATCTCCCTTCGGATATTAATTCGAAATTTTTGTCTCCTCTAATATTGTATCTTATTTTAAGCGGTCTGTCAAGTGCAAATCCTCATTTTGTGCAAAGCCTGTTTTTTGTGAAAAACCCGACTTTTTGTACAAAGCGGTTTTTATTCGAATAAGAAAATATGATAAAATAATCTAAAAATCCTTGAATTACTCTTATATCTGTGATATAATTATAAAAACAAAAAAGATTTACGATCAAATCGGGGGAGAAAAATATGGCCGATAAAATTATCATTAACGAAGAAAACGAAGCAGGAAAGCTTGACGAAAGAGAAGATTCCGTTGTTTCTGAAGAAACGGTTTCGGAGGACGCCCCCGCAGCTAATCTTACAAACGAATCCGATCGGGATGATGACCCGGATATTAATGATAATCAGGGCGAACCGGCAATTTCCGACAAGGAACTTGAGAAGGCGGAACTCAGGCGCCAGATAAGCGAGGCTCAGAAGAAGCTCGGACTGCTCGCGCAGAAAATCAAAGAAGCAAAGCTGCCGGTTATAATTCTCTTTGAAGGCGGGGGTGCATCCGGCAAAGGCTATATGATCAGCAAGCTTATCGAGGAGATAGACCCGCGCGGATTCAAGGTATATACGATAGGACCGAGAACGGCGGATGAGCGCCGCTATCCGCTTATGAAGCGTTACTGGGAGAAGATACCGGAATACGGCAGAATGTCCTTTTTCGTTCGAAGCTGGTACCGCGACGTCACCATTGCGCGATTCGAGGAAGAACCTGAGAAGAAAGAGATCGACGCCCGTTTCCGCGAAATCCTCGATTTCGAATCGCAGCTGGCGGACGACGGCTATCTCATAATCAAATTCTTCCTGCGGCTCTCAAAGAAGGAGCAGAGAAAACGCTTCGAAAATCTCGAGCGCAACAAGGCGACCTCCTGGAGAGTAAGCAAAGCCGACTGGGAACACCACCGCAGATATGACGAACATCTGCACGCATTTACCGAAATGGTAGAAAGAACCGACCGCGACTACGCGCCCTGGGTTCAGATAGACTCGAAAGACCGCCGCCGCGCCACGCTGTCGGTGCTCAACTGCACTATCGACCTCGTGACGGGTGCGCTGGCAATGAGAACGGCTCCGAAGCCGCAGTCGAAGCGGGCTCTGCGTCTTGATGAGACCATCATACCCAATCCTATCCCGAAACTCGCCGATGTCGATCTTTCTCCGACCATCGCCCCCGATCTCTACCGCAAGGAGCTGAAGCGGCTTCAGGAACGCCTTTTTAATTTGCATAACTGGCTTTATCAGACAAAAACGCCGATGATAATCGTCTACGAAGGGCAGGATGCGGCAGGAAAGGGCGGCAACATCAAGCGTGTCACCGAAGGCCTCGATCCCCGCGGATATGCGGTGAATCCCGTCGCCGCGCCGACAGCGCCGGAGCTATACCGGCAATATCTCTGGCGGTTCTGGCTTACCCTTCCGAAGGATGGCCATATCGCCATATATGACAGAAGCTGGTACGGCCGCGTTATGGTTGAAAAGATCGAAGGCTTCTGCACCGAAGAACAATGGAAGCGCGCATACTCCGAGATCAACCACTTCGAACACAGCCTTAAAGGCTGGGGAGCCATAATCATCAAATTCTGGCTCCAGATCGACAAAGACGAGCAGCTGGTTCGCTTCAC
>JAAZGC010000275.1 GCA_012511425.1 Clostridiales bacterium
CGTCGTAAAAGAAGTTGTAGTAATCACAGCCGTCACCTTCCCACATCTCGCCGAGCGTCAGCACTACTTCCCGGGGAACCGGATTGTGAAGCCGGTATTCGGCGCCGGTTTTTGTCTCGTCGAGGAAGTAATTGTCAAAAAAGCATTCCCGGCGGTTTCCTATGTTGAGCATTACTTTTTCCATCCTATCGCCTTGATTATTACTGTTAACATTATTATAATACCACAAACGATTAAAGTCAAGAGGTTTAAGACAATCATAGTTCATGAAAACAGTAAAAAATCCGCTTGCGGATTCAGGATAACATGGTTCCTGATTATTTTATGGGATACGGACGATGAATATTGCCCGAAGCGTTGAAAATACCGGTTTCGGTGTTGTATAATATCGATATACAGCAGCACCAGACCCGACCGGAGGAAATCGTGATGAACAGATACACGACCTCCCGCATCTTCCGGGATATTTTTGCCGGGCGCAGGCGGCTGGCGTTGGTCGGCGCCGTATTGCTCGTCATGTTCGGCGTTTTTGTATGCTGCCTTATATTCATCTCCGCTTCGCGGGTATTGATTGACAATGCCGCAGAAACTCATTTAAAGAAAATCAGCTGCCGCTTCAACCCGGATTTTCAATGGCTGAAAACCGATTCTCTCACTCCGTTTAACCCGACCGGCGGCGACTCGGCTTTCAACAGCGACGGCTCGATGGATAAATACAACGTCCCGACTTATACGGATCGGGAACTTTTTGACCGCTTCGCCGAATATCCGCATCTGACACGATACGGTCTTGCTTATGCGCTGCAGGTTTACCGCGGAATTAAAATCGACCCTGATAAGCTTTCCGAACAGGACAGAAAAAGTTACGAACACAGACCCGAAAGTTATGATTCGAATATTCTGTACGGCGGCAGTTTTGACGATTTTCAATGGATGTCCTGCGGCATACGCGGCACCGGAACCGGAATTCTTAATGCAGAGATTACTGCCGGGCGGGAACACGGCAAGGGTGAATGTCTTATATCGCAAATAACGGCGGAATTATTCGGCTATGAAATCGGCGACCGGCTGGAATTTGAAGATTCCGAAGGGCGGATAATCAGCTCCGCCGTAATATCCGGATTTTTTTCATACAATTTTGATTGTTCGCCGCCCGCCTCCGACGATACCTCCGAAGATCACGAAATGCTCCGGCTTAATTATACAAATCCGTTTTTCAGAATCGAACATCAGCGGATAAGATACCTCATTATAACCGACTTTGACACCGCATACAACCTGCTGCCCGCCGGGAGACACGAGATAAACAGCTATATCGCATATTACGAACTTAAAAATTACCGTCTGCTTGATGAGTTCACCGAATTCTGCGGAGAGTACGAAAACTCATGGATGATGCGGTTGCAGCCGGATATGTTTTCTTATCTGGACGCCGCTGAAACGCCGTTAAATATGAAATCCGTCTGTATAAAGTTCATGGCTGCGGCGGGGGTGATTTCGGCTGCCGCGACTGTTTTGCTTATAATATTCAACCTCGGACTGAGACGCCGCGAGACCGGCATATTGTCGTCGGTCGGGATTCGCAACCGCTCTATTTCCGCAAAATACGGGTTTGAATACGCAATTTTTATCGCCGGTGTCGCCGCGCTTTCGGTCGGCACGGGTTATCTGCTGGCAAAAGCCTGCCTTGCATCTGCCGAATGGCTTGTCCGTGCCGGATATTTTGTAAACGCCGACGCTTCGGTTATCGTATTCTGTGCCATGGCAGCTGCGGCGGGAGGGATTTGCGCGGCTGTTGTAACTGCGGTTCAGCTCAAAGTTTTTTCGATACCGGA
>JAAZGC010000276.1 GCA_012511425.1 Clostridiales bacterium
CATCCGGCTTTATGTCCGACGCCATCCCGATAACGGCGACAGACCCGATTCGCACCGGATATATCATGGACACTCTTGCGTATGTCTTTTATAAAGAAGCTTTGCCGGTTTACATCGACATGATCGTAACAAACAAGAACGTCTGCGATACGGACAGCGCCGAGATGCTCACCATGCTCAGCGACAATGTGTACAGAGACCTGGCGATAGGTTATATTTTCGAAGCCGGCAGTCTTGTCTATGATACGGTCTGAGCCGGAAAGTCAAACTACATTTCCGTTTTTACCAAAAGAGAAGGCAGAATCAACACCCTGAGAGAAGAAACCGTTTCCAAAATCACCGAAGCCGGCAAAAACTATGACGAATTTCTGAAATCCGGACAGGGCTGAGTTCAATCGTGAAATTAACCGAATAATCAACGGGACAGCCGCAAATCCGGCTGTCCCGTTCCCGCCTTATAGGGCGGATTTTTATATTATCGAAACTATAAGTATCATCAAAGGTATAGTAACCGCCGACAGCGCGGTCGAAATTCCGACGATATGCGCGGCGCGGACCGGCAGAAGGTCGTATCTCTCGGCGAACATCGCCGAGTTCGCGGCGGTCGGCACCGACGCCATGACGGTGGCGAAGACAAGGAATTTGTCCCCCAAAAACCCGTCTGCGCCGACAAGCTTTCCGATCAGTATCACGACAAGCGGGTTTGCAATCAGGCGGATAAAGCTCGAATAATACACCTTTAAATTGGTAAACATATTCTTCAGCGGTATCTGCGCAAGCAATGCGCCGACGATCAGCATCGAAATCGGAGTGCAGATGCTGCCCATATAGCTTGCCGTTTCAAGCACCGGAGCCGGCAGTTTTATCTGCGTCACCCAGATAAGCAGCCCGATAAGGCAGGGGGTAGTGCCGTAGTTTAAAATCATCCCCTTTAAGCTCATCTTAATCTCGCTTCTTGCGCGGCTTAAAACGAACATGCCGTATGTCCAGACTATTATATTGAACGCGATAACATAGAACGCGCCCCAGAAAAGCCCGATGTCCCCCAGAAGCGACTTGAGTATCGGGAATCCCATAAATCCGCAGTTGCCGAAGATAATCCCGTATTCAAATATCGCGTGCTCGTCCTTGTCCTTTATCGGCAAGGAAGCGAAATGCGCGACGACGGCGGTGATGCCGTGAATTACAAGACCCAGAAGCAGGACTATCCCGGCGGTTTTCAGGTTTTCTTGCGAATATTCGACGTTTGTGACCGCGTTTAATATCATAAACGGCTGTCCGACGCAGATGATCAGATTGGAGAGCTGCTTTGAGAATTTGTCGTCCATCAGCCCGGCTTTTCTTGCAATGTAGCCGATGAGGAGCATTAAAAACAGCGTCAGCATCATCGAAGCCATCGTGGAAAAGTCAACGGCGAAAGCTTTGTCAGCCATTGGTTCCTCCCCCCCTCAGCTCCGCCCGCATCCGGACGATCTCTTTCATGTCGGTCAGCATCTGCTCCCGCGCCTGCGCATTGGGTCTTAAAAGATAAGAGGGATGATATACGGTCATCATCATGACGCCGGCCTTCTTCACCCAGATGCCGTGTTCCCGCGTGATTTTCAGGTCCGGCTTCATCAGCTTCTGTCCGGATATCCTGCCGAGGCAGACTATTATCTTCGGCTGAATCAGCTTCACCTAAGCGCGGAGATAATCAAGGCAGGCGTCCGCCTCCGCCGGGTCGGGGTCGCGGTTCTGCGGCGGGCGGCATTTGAGAATATTTGCGATATATACGTCATCCCGCTCGATCCCGACCGCTTCAAAATATTTGTCGAGCAGTTTTCCGGCGCGGCCGACAAAGGGGATGCCCTGCAAATCCTCGCTCTCCCCCGGAGCTTCGCCGATAAACATAAGGTCGGTCTCGCGGCTGCCGCAGCCGAGCACGCAGTTTGTCCGCGTTTTTCCGAGGGCGCATTTTTGGCAGCTCACAGCGGCTGCTTCAAGTTCTTCCCATGTCATATCTCAGATAACGGGGCAAACTCCCCGCAAGCTCCTTTTCTTCGGTATTTTATGAAATCATCCGGCGGCGCATCAATCATTTTCAATTTTCCGTCAGCCACCGGGACTGATTCAGATAATATTCAAGTATCCCGTCGGCAACGGCCCGGCCGGAAGCCGCGACATTCTCGCCGCCCCGCCGCATCATCATATCGAACTCCTCGACGGATGTGATAAATCCGACTTCGACGAGCGCGGACGGGAACTGCGGATTGCGGACGATAGCCAGCCGCTGCTGCTGCGTCGCCCGCTCGAGGCGGTTCAGCGATTCGGAAAGCTTTGCCGAGACGGTTTTTGCCAGCGGAAGTCCGGCGTCGGCGAAATACAGCGCGACTACGCCGCGAATCATCGTTATATCGGTCGAATGCGGCATCGAATTCTGATGTATCGAGATAAGCAGATCCGGCTTTATCGAAAGCAGGTCCCGGCAGCGGTCGGCGAGGCGGTATTGGCTGTCGTCCGTCCGCGTCATCACGACTTCGGCGCCGAGCTGTTCCAGTCTCTCAGCCGCGGCTTTGGCGATTTCGAGGTTCATGTCCTTCTCGTAATAGCCGTATATCGGGGACCTTGCGCCGTGTTCGCTCCCGCCGTGTCCGGCGTCGACGACGATTTTCAGTCCGGCAAGCGGTGCCGCCGATCCCGCATCGATTTTGCGCGGTCCGCGGAAGGTGATAAGCAGCTTGCCGTCTTCGTAGCGCGGCGTGAAGCCGTAGAAATTGTCTTTGTCCTTAAGGGCAAGGTAATATTTATACACGTTTTCGCGGGCGCCGTCTTCCTGTCCCGCTGTCTTGAACAGCGGATTATCGATAATTTCAAGCCCGGCCGGGTCTTTTGTGCTGACATTGTAGAGCAGCATTACGAACCGACCGCTTTCGTCGACATAACCGTTGAACGGAACATTTCTGTCTACCTTGAACGCCGCGACGACGTCATCGCCCGAGCGGTAGAGCATCGCTTCTTCTATAACCGAGTTCGGAACCGTGCCTTCGATCTCTTCGACATCGCCCTCGCGGACATATCCCTTCATGCGAAGCTGATACCAGCCGTCTTTCAGGGCGATTACATTGTCTTCCATCCCTGCGGCGGAGGGGGTGTAGTCGTCGTAATACCAGCTGTCGGGCGCCACTTTTATCTCGGTGTCATCGGCTTTGACCCTGACCGCAAGGCTGAACCCGTTCTTCGGCGAGAGCCTTACTCTCCCTCCGTCGGCTTCGGCGAAATCATCTCCCGATTCGGCGATAATCCTCAGCCGACCGAGCTCGACAAGCTGCCCGGAACCGGCAAGATTCGGCGCCTTGAACTGCCCCTTGTAGGTCTGGCAGAGGAATCCGGTTTCGGCTTTTGCGTCTTCGGGGAGCGCTGAGATCGGCTCAAGGGTTATGAATTTCGCGCCCAGCTCGGCTTTGACCGTCGCTCCCGCCGGAGCGGTACAGCTGATTTCAAGCGTCGAGCCGCTCTTTATGATGCAGCCGGATGACGGCGAAACATCGGTTATAACAAAGCTGTCAAGCGTTCTGTATTGCGGCGATGCAGGCGCGGCAGCATCCGATTCTTTTGAAGGCTTGCCGTTGTAAAGGGTATATTTCAGGCTTTCGTCGCCGTGAGTGAAGATAAACTCGTTGGCACCGGATTTCAACTCGCAGAATACCGAGAAAAACCCGCTTTTGGTAAGAGAAACCGGGCTGTCGTTGAGATAAAGCGGCAGTACGGGATCGCATTGCCCGATGAGATAGCTGCCGTTGGCACCGATATCCGAGCCGTCATACGGCGACGTTACGGTCAGTTCGGCGCCGTTTGCAACGCCGATCCTGTCATAAAGTATTTCTTCGTTCCAGACCGAAAGAATCCGGTCTCTTACTCCGTTATCGTTGTTTTTAATAGCTCCGTAGCCGTACATAATGCTGCCGCAGTAGCTGCGTTCGGCGCGGGCGAATTCGACCTGCTGA
>JAAZGC010000277.1 GCA_012511425.1 Clostridiales bacterium
CTGCTTTCCCGGCGCAAGGCGGAGGCGGTTTATGACCTGCTTTCCCGGCGCGCCGATGCCGGGGGGAATTCTCCCTGCAAAAATATCATCATCGGCGCCGACACCGTCGTCTGGAACGGCGAAATTTACGGAAAACCGAAGGACTACGACGATGCGCACAGGATGCTCCGCTCTCTTTCAGGGCGGCGGCATGAAGTCTGGACGGGTATCACCGTTCTGCGTGGGGATAGCTGCGTTACCGAGGCGGTTCGCACCGACGTTTATTTCCGCGAGCTTTCCGATTACGAAATCGACAGGTACATCCGCGAATGTCCGCCGTATGACAAGGCGGGCGGATACGCCATTCAGGAGCGCGCCGCGATATTTGCCGATCGTGTCGACGGGGATTTTTACAACGTCATCGGACTGCCGGTCAGCCGTCTCTGGCATATCCTGCACGACAGGTTCGGGGTGACGTGATGACGGGCGTAAAGAAAACCGGCGGGAAAAACGCCGGCTCGGAACAGGCAAAACCGAAACTTACCGAAGAAAAAACAGCCGATATGAAAGAGACAAATACGAAAACCGCCGTCAAACAGGCTGATATAAAGAAATCCGGCGCAAAGAAAGCGCCGTCAAAGAAGACCGCTGCGGCGATAAATATCGCCGCGGCGAAGAGAACCGCTGAAAAAACCGCTTCAAAAAAACCGGCATTCGTTCCGGATAAAGCCATTCTTGCAAAAGGCGCGGAGCTTGTCGCGCGGCTGAAAACCGTCTATCCCGACGGCGAATGTCAGCTCAAATACGAGGGCGAGCCGTGGCGGCTGCTGGTTATGGGCATCCTTTCGGCGCAATGCACCGATATTCGGGTAAATATTATCGCCGAGGAGCTTTTTGCCGCATATCCCGATGTCTATTCGATGGCGGAAGCGGATATCACCAAAATCGAGGAGCTTATCCGCACCTGCGGCCTTTGGCGGGGCAAGGCGGCGGCGATAAAGGGTTCCTGTGAAATTATCGTCGAAAAGCACGGCGGGGAGCTGCCGTCTTCGATGGAAGACCTGACCGCCCTTCCCGGCGTCGGGCGGAAGATCGCGAACCTCATCCGCGGCGATATCTTCGGATTTCCGGCGATAGTCGCCGATACTCACTGCATCCGGCTTGCCGCCCGCATCGGGTTTACCGAAGCGGGGGAGCGCGACCCGTACCGCACCGAAATGCGGCTGTCCGAAATCATAGCGCCGGAGGAACAGGTGACATTCTGCCACCGGTTTGTGCTGTTCGGCCGCGAGTTTTGCACCGCGCGTTCTCCGAAATGCGAGGGCTGCCTGCTGGCCGATATCTGCTGCAAAAACCTCTGAACCGACATAAAAAATATATAAAATTCCGCGGGGACGCTTACACACTGCGCTCCCGCGGAAAAATTATCATAAAAACACCGGGGAGACTTCATTGAAGTTTCCCCGGTTAAACAAAGAAAGGAGTGGGAATTTGGCTGTTTTGCGGGAATTTATCCCATAAACTCGATTATTCCGGCTTGTCGGCGGGAGCCGGCTCGTCGAAATCTGCTTCGTCGGCGAGTTCGACCTGAATGTCGCATTCGCCGCAGTCGTCGAAGCAGATGGCTTCGTCGTCCTCGTCGCAATCGAATTCGCAGCACTCGTCGAGGTAGTCCTCGCAGTTGGCTTCGCAGAGGTTGCGCATATACTCGTTGAATTTCTTATATGCGATATAAGCGAGGGAGAGGATTCCGGCAACGGTGGCGATGAAGAGAACTATCTTAAGCGCTTTCTCAAGCTTGGACTCCTTCGGCTCGGGAACGGGCACGAAACGATCTCTGATATCCTGTATTGCTTTCATTATAATGCCTCCTGAAATTATTATCGTTACTACATATTAAGATTATACCATATATGCGGGGGTTTGTACACCGCGTGAGTGAAAATATTTGTTAATTTTTTGATACGGGGTGATTACTTTCGGTTTTGGCAGGAGGAATCCGGCTCTTTGAGCTGCCGGGATCATCCGGCAGCGCCTTCTCTTACCGCTTCGATGAATTTC
>JAAZGC010000278.1 GCA_012511425.1 Clostridiales bacterium
AAGCATATTCTTATCAAGACCGGAGCCCTCGCCGCCGAGATGGTCGAATATACCGGCGAGCCGGTTCGCACCGACGAGGAATCCTCCGCTCTTATTCATAAGATATATGACGAAGCGGCGTCGGGCGGTGATTTCGACGCCCTCGTCAAGGAATATAACGAAGACACCGCGATGAACCCAGACGACGGCTATTACATAACCCACGACGAGTTCCTCGAAGCCTTTGACGAAGCGGCATTTACCCTCGCCGAAGGCGAGATGAGCGAAATTATAAAAAGCCCCAACGGATATCATATAATCAAGAGATATCCGATGGAAGAAGAATACATAAACGACTATTTCGAGGAGCTGCGGGACAAGTATAAATCCCGCCGTTACTACGAGATTCTGACCGAAACCGCCGCCGAACTCAAATGGGAACTTAAGGCAGACCCGAATACAATCTCAATGGGAAGTCTTTTAAGCTGGCAGCCCGAGACGGAACCCGCCGAATAAACAAAAATCCGCGTCCCGCAATTTTATGCAGGAGGCGGATTTGATTTTTGCCGTTTCGCTTTATAAATTATCTGATAATCAGGATAAGCCGGTAGTAATAGATGCCGCCGGAAGAACCGAGATTCTGGTAAAACAGGTCGGCTCTTTTCTTGTTAAGCTCGAAAGCGACATTTTGCGCATTTATCGTGGAAGTGATATCCGAAAGCCCGCTTGATGTGCGCTCGTAAACGGTAAGGCTGCCGGGTTTGGTCGGATAGGTGCGTCCCATCGTTATATCATAACCGCCGGCTCCGTTCGGTATCGACGCGGTTATCTCCATATCCTGATACAGTGTCAGATACTGGTTTGAAAGGTCGGCTTCAACCGGCTCGGTTGTGATGAGGTAGTCGTTTATCACGCGGTAATAGCCGGATTTTGTGAGCTTTGTTCCGGAGGTGAGCAGCTTATAAGCTTTCTCCCTCGGATTGCCGGTCAGAATGTCAATGCCGGTGTAGGCGTAATATTCGTCGCCGGACGATGATTTGAATACACCTATACGGTGTTCGGCGAGCGCATCCGGCGCTATCCGGACGATTGCGCTGAATTCATTCCCGGTGCCGCCGAAAAGTGACGGCTGAAGCTTGCGGACATAGATGAGGTCGGCGCAGTTTCCGTTTTTACCGGAAATGCTGACATAAATCGCTTTGTATCCGGAGAGGCTGTCGGTGAATTGAGTGTAATCGATTACACGGGGAGTCAGGTTGTCGTCGTAGGTGATAAACTTAGTATTCGCATTGATCGGCACCGAGTAGGCAACAACGCCGTTTTCGGTTATGGTGAAGACATTTGCATCCGCCTTCAGCCGGGCGTCTGTTGTGGCGGAGGAGTAGGTAATCTGGTCGTTGCGCTTGATCAGCTTGACTCCGCTGCCGGATCTTTCGTATTCAACATAGTCGCCGGTAGTGATATTTGCGGCGCCCGCCCCGCCGTCGTCCGAAATTATATCCAGCTTCTTATTTTCGTCGTCGGTGTTGAGGCAGACGGCTATCGCCGACAAATTGCTGCCGGTGACCGTCTTTATGACAACGCCGGTATCGGTGTAATGAGTTACGCCGGAAAGGCTCGTGGTCTTGTCGTATACCTTGATGAGAATAATTCTGCCGGAATCAAGCACCGCATCGGCAAGCCGTCCCGAGAGATTGCCGGCATTTTTCAGTGCTGAAATCGCCGCGGCACCGCTGCCGCCGAGATAGTTCTGCCGTCCGATATATAAGGTCTCATTGTTGTCGTATTTAATGAAAGCTTCGCTCGAATCGGCCGGCTGCGTGAAGCTTATCAGCCGGAGCCCCTGCCGGGTGGTATAAATTTCACCGATCGACAAGGTCTTTGTCTGCGAATCATACCAATAGCGGATATAATCGCCGTGCTTCGGCTCAACACCGCTCTTATTGATTATATTTAGCTGCGACGGCTGGTTGTTCTGAGCAAGCGTGAGGGATCCGTCGGGGTTGACTTTGTATTCGGCGAAGGTGTAAGGGCGATAGATGCCTCGGTCGGGAAGCCCGTCCGCGTTATCGTCAAATGTAGTCAGCTCGTAATAAGCGCAGCTTTGAGCGACTTTTTGAGCATTCAGCACGGAGCCGGAAGTTATCGTCATCGTTTTGTCGGAAGCATCGCAGCCGGCGTAAATGATTATCTCGTTCACAAGCGGCTTTATTCCGTTTTCGCGCGGCAAGGTATAGGCGCTTACAACGGTATAGCTTTCGTCGTAGATGGCTATCCTGTCATCTCCGTAGCTTACAAGGCCGGTCGTGAGCGATGTTGAGGCGGACAGCGGATACATCGAAAAAATCTTGGAGCGGTTTGCCGAAGTTACAATCTTAAAAGCCGCGCCGACGTAATCGTTGTAGTTATTCGTGCCGGTCGCGTTCATAACGGCGGATTCGGGAATCCGGAAGCTGTTTTTCAGCGTGCCGTCGCTCTGAAGATTCATAAAGACAAGCTCGTTGTTTATCGCATAGCCGACCGATGAATTAATCCGGAAATCTGCTGTTGCCGCGAGAACCGCCGTCTCGGAGCGGTAGTCAAAGACATCGACTATGTAGCATCCGCCGCCGTAAGTCTCGGCAAAGGCGGTGTTATAGAGCAGCTGTGCGGTCTGACCGCGGGTAAGCGGGGTATCCCAGCCGATTCCGTCATAGGAATTGGGAGCGCGTCCGCCGACGATGACTCCGTCAAAGAGCCCTAGCTCCTCGGCTTTTACCATATAGCTGCGTGGATATTCGGAATCGTAATCGCCTGCGGGATAGCCCAGAGCACGTACCGCCATCGTGGCGCCGTCCTGAAGGGTAATACCGCTGTCAGGGTCAAACACGGTCGCGGAGCGGCCTTTTATTATGCCTTTTTCCGACGCATAACTGATTGCGCGGAGATAATGTTTTGCCGGATTGAGGTCGGCAAATTTGGCGGAGGTGTCTTCCGCCTGCCAGTATGCGGTGTCGACATTGCCGTTCATCAGCTTGGATATCAGCAGCGCCATCTGCCAGCGGGTAACGCCATCTTCCGGACCGAAAACGGACGCCGAATAGCCGCGGATGACTCCGATGTCCGAAAGCAGGGAAATAGCATCCCGATATTCGAAAACATCGTCGAATGCGGAAATATTGAACGCGCCGAAGGCGGTCAGCGCAAGCAGCAGGACCGCCGTGAGTATGGTTATAGTCAGTTTTTTCGTTTTCAAGTGAACTGCCTCCGTTGGTAAATTGATTTTTTTCGGTGCAATTATATTATATATATTATACCGCAGAATTGTTATAAATACAAGTAATATAACGAAAAATCGCGGCTGCGGACAAAAAAACTACCGGACGGATGTCCGATAGTTGCTTGGAGCGGATTACGGGGCTCGAACCCGCTACCTCGACCTTGGCAAGGTCGCGCTCTACCAAGTGAGCTAAATCCGCATGATTGCGCAGGAGGCGGCAAAACCGTCTTCGTGCGCCACGCGATAGAGCATCCCGTTGTTATTGCTATGGTGCCTCCGAGCGGAATCGAACCACCGACACGGGGATGTTCAGTCCCCTGCTCTACCAACTGAGCTACAGAGGCATATCCGGCCGCCGTTTTACGGCGAATCGGTAAAATAATTGACCGGTTGACCTGACAGTCTTAGGAC
>JAAZGC010000279.1 GCA_012511425.1 Clostridiales bacterium
CGCTTTGTCAGAGCTTGAAGCCGAATACGGCGTGAAGCTGTTCGAGCGGCCGGGGCACCGGCTGCATCTGACCGACAGCGGCGCCGAGCTGCTGAAATACGCCGAAATAATAACCTCGGAATTTGAAAGCATGAAGCTTGCCGCCCGTATGCTGGCGGCAAAAAACACTCTTGACGTCGGCGCTTCGATTACCGTCGGCTCGGTCTATATGCCGGTCTGGCTCAAGCGATTCAAGGAAGAAAGCCCGGATGCCGACGTCCGGGTAAAGGTCGCCAGCTCCGACCGCCTTGAGCAAATGGTGATTGATTTAGAGCTTGATTTTGCGGTGATTGAGGGCAAGGCGCATCAGCCGGATATCGAGATACGGGAGCTATACGGAGACAGCCTCTGCGCCGTCAGAGCCGGGAATTTCCCGCCGGAGACAATGACCGCCGCGCAAGTCGCCGCCCTGCCGCTGCTGCTTCGGGAAAAGGGCAGCGGGACGAGGGAGCTTGTCGACGCGGCATTCGGCGCCGCCGGAGCCGCTGTTTCCCCCACCCTCGAATCGACGGACACTACCGCGCTGATTAACGCCGCCGCGGCGGGACTCGGCGTCGCCATAATCCCGAAAAGGCTCGCTGAACCGAGGATAAAAGCCGGAGACGTGGTTGAAATCGCCGTCACCGGCGTTGATTTGCGCCGCCGGTTCGTCGTGACAAGGCATAAAAAGAAAACGCCCTCCAAGGAAGAGGCGCGTTTCATTGAAATCGTGAGCAAGGGAGAGCATATCGGGGAGACTGCCGAATAAAATCAGCCTCTCCAGCCGCCGTTTACCGTGATGACCTGTCCGGTTACAAAAGCCGCCGATTCGGAGACGAGCCACATCACCGCCCGGGCGACGTCTTCCGGGCGGCCGTTGCGCCCGAGCGGGGTTGACGCGGCTATGTCCGAAAGGACTTCTTCGCCGAGCGGGGCTGTCATTGATGTGATGATATTGCCCGGCGCGACGGCGTTTACCCGTATCCCGGCGGGGCCGAGCTCATCGGCGAGCGAGCGGGTAAAGGCGTTCACCGCCCCTTTCGCGGCGCTGTAAACCGCTTCGCAGGAGGCGGGATATTCCCCCCAGACGCTGCTGATATTGACGATGCAGCCCTCGTGGCGGCGGAGCATCGACGGCAGCACCGCGGCCGTCATATTCATCATCCCGAAGACATTGCTTGCGAAAACTTCCCGCCGCCCAGCGTCGCCGCTGTCCTGAAAAAGCCCGTGCATTGCGCTGCCGGCGCAGTTGACGAGAACTCCGGCGTCAAGCCGGGAAAAGACGGCATTGGCTTCCTTTTCATCCGAAACGTCGCATCTGACGGCTTCAATCGAAAGCCCGTCGGACGAAAGCCGCCGGCAGAGAGCTTCCGCCGCAGTCTGATTTTTGTTAAAAGTTATAACGACGCCGAATCCGGCGCGGCAGAGCGCTTCGGCGACGGCTCCGCCTATCCCGCCGCTTCCGCCGGAAACGACCGCGGTTTTGCATTGCATCCCGATTACCTCACGTACAGTTCGGAGAGCTTTATCTCCGGATTTTTGTATTTTGTCATGCGTTTAGATAATTTGTATTCAATTGCGCCCTTCGGGCAGAGGTTGAGACAGCCGAGACATATCTCGCAGTCGGCGCCGAAGCGAGGTTTCCCGCCGTCCGTTTCGATATTCCCGCGCGGACAGACACGGCGGCAGATTCCGCAGCCGTTGCAGCTGTCCGACACCTTAAAACCGGGAGAAACGCTGCCGTTTTTCGCCGGATAGAATTTATAGATTATCTTTGACAAAAGCGGATATTTCGGCGGCAGCTTTATTTTTCTTACTTTTATATCAAGAGCGATTTCGGCGATCCTGTCCGCCGCTTTTGCTCTTATCTTCGGCGAATCGGCGCAGTTATATAACGCGGCATAGTTGTCGACGTGGCGGACCGACGCCGTATAATCGACTGAAAGGTGTTTTTCTTTCAGCAGCTCGGCCAGCCGCCCGTTCACTCCCGGCGCAAATCCGCCGTTGGTAGAGACGGCAAAGACATAATCGGGGTGGTGATGAATATCCAGCCGTGAAACAAACTCCCGAACCGACAGCGGCAGCCCCGAGAAATACGCGGGAAAAACAAAACCCAAAATCCCGCCGTCGAAATGCCCTTCGGAAAGGGGCGTTATCCGCTCGATATCTTCGCCCAAAGCCGCGGCAAGACGCTTTGCGGCGCCGAGGGAATTTCCGGTCGATGTAAAACAGTATATCATTATAAATA
>JAAZGC010000034.1 GCA_012511425.1 Clostridiales bacterium
ATCTTGCAATACCGTGGATTCTTTCTTATATACTTGACATCGTCGTTCCCGCGAAAAGCCGCCCTCTTATCTGGTCATGGGGCGGCCTGATGGTCATATGCGCAATAACGGCGATGGCGGGAAACGTAATCGCAAGCCGGTTCGCCGCAAAGGTGGCACGGGACGCGACAGAGCGCATCCGCCATGATACTTTCGTTAAAATCTCGACGCTTTCGGCGTCTCAGATAGACACGCTTACAACCCCGTCGCTCATCTCCCGGCTTTCCTCCGATTCCTACAATGTTCATCACATGATCGGAATGATGCAGCGGCTCGGAATAAGAGCGCCTATCCTGCTGATCGGCGGGATAACGATAACTTTGACGATGGATACGGCTCTGACGCTTGTTTTGCTTTTCATACTGCCGCTGCTTGCCGTTGTCGTCTGGATAGTTTCGAGCCGGGGAATTCCGCTTTACACCAAGGTGCAGGAGGCGCAGGATATACTCGTCCGCAAGGTTCAGGAGTTCATGGGCGGAGTCAGGGTTATAAAAGCCCTCTCGAAGACCGGTTACGAAAGAGACCGCTACGACGAGATAAACCGCGAGGTGGTAAACCGCGACTTCAAAGCCGGCGTCGTGATGAGCATTACAAACTCGGTGATGAACCTCTTTTTGAACTGCGGTCTTGCCGCCGTCATCCTGGTCGGCGCCAACAGGGTAAACGAGGGAGTAACACAGCCGGGAACGCTTATCGCCTTTCTTTCGTATTTTACGATAATCCTCAACGCAATGCTGGGCATCACCCGGCTTTTCACCAACCTTTCGAGAGGGATTGCATCCGCCAACCGCATCGACGAAGTGCTGGCGCTCGGGCCGCAGCTTAAGATAGGCGAAAGAAATTACAAGGAAACCGATGCCCACATAAGCTTTGAAAACGTCAGTTTTTCCTACAACGGTATTTCCGACGACCTTTCCGATATCAGCTTTGAACTCAAAGCAGGCGAGACTCTCGGCATTATCGGTCCGACGGGTTCGGGAAAAACGACGATAATCAACCTGCTGATGCGGTTTTACGACCCCCGTGCGGGAGTCATCCGTATCGACGGCGACGACATAAAGTCGCTCGAATCGGGTGAACTTCACGGCAGGTTCGGCGTCGTCTTTCAGAATGATTTCCTGTTTGAAGATACTATCAGAACCAACATCGACTTCGGGCGGAACTGTTCGGACGAAGACATCCGCCTTGCCGCCGAAACGGCGCAGGCGGCGAGATTTATCGAAGAATACCCCGACGGATACGAGCATCCGCTTACCGTCAAAGGCTCGAATCTTTCGGGCGGGCAGAAGCAGCGGCTGCTTATCTCCCGCGCGCTCGCCGGCAAGCCCGACATTCTTATCCTCGACGACTCAAGCTCGGCGCTCGATTACGCGACCGACGCTGCGCTACGCCGCGCGATACATGAGCATTACGGCGGGACGACTTCCATTATAATAGCCCAGCGGGTCAGCTCGATTATGAACGCCGATCTGATTCTCGTCCTTGACGGCGGCAGGATAATCGGCAAGGGAACTCACGAAGAGCTTATGCAGAGCTGTCAGGATTATATCGATATTGCAAACACCCAGATGGAAGCGCAGGCGCTCGAAACGGAGGCGAAAACATGAACCGCAGAGG
>JAAZGC010000280.1 GCA_012511425.1 Clostridiales bacterium
ACGGCGGAACTTTCAATCTCATCGCGGTCACGATGAAGAAACTGGGTATCGACTGCACCTTTGTAAATCCCGAATGCAGCGAGGAGGAGCTTGAAGCCGCTTTCAGACCGAATACAAAGCTCGTTTTTGGCGAGTCCCTTGCAAATCCCTCTCTTATAGTATTGGATATCGAAAAATTCGCGCGGGCGGCGCATCGCAACGGCGTTCCGCTTATCATAGACAACACTTTCCCCACTCCGGTAAACCTGCGGCCGCTTGAGTGGGTGGCAGATATAGTTATCCACTCGACTACAAAATACATGGACGGCCATGCTTCCGCAGTCGGCGGAGTCGTTGTCGATTCCGGCAATTTCGACTGGGAAAAGCAGCGCGGCAAATATCCGGGACTGACGACTCCCGACGACTCATATCACGGGATAACCTACACCGAGAAATTCGGTCCTCTTGCATATACAATGAAGCTGGTCGCTCAGCTGATGCGCGATCTCGGCTCGATCCAGTCGCCGATGAACGCTTTTCTGCTCAACCTCGGGCTTGAAACTCTCTTCCTGCGCGTTCCGAGACACTGCGAAAATGCCCTTAAAGCCGCTCAATGGCTTGAAAACGACGGTCGGATTTCATGGGTCGAATATCCCGGACTTAAATCAAGCAAGTATTATGATCTCGCCCGGAAATATATGCCGAACAACGGCACATCCGGCGTTATCAGCTTCGGGATAAAGGGCGGACGTGAGGCTGCAACAAAGTTTATGGATTCATTGCAGCTTGCCGCGGTTGTGACTCACGTTGCCGATGCCCGCACCTGCGTTCTGCATCCGGCGTCGACTACTCACAGACAGCTGACCGACGAGCAGCTATATGCCTGCGGTATTTCTCCGGATCTTATCCGCCTTTCTGTCGGAATCGAGGATATCGAAGATATAATCGCCGATATCGATTCCGCTCTGGGAAATCAAAAACATTAAAATATGTTATTCTCTCCGTGCTTGACAAGTGCGGAGATTTTGTGTATAATCGTACTGACAGTTATAATATTACGGGAAAGCGAGGAGCAGATCATGCCGGCATACAAAGGAAAAAAACTTGAAGCGATATCCTTCCCGCTCGGAGGGATCGGAACCGGATCGATCGGGCTTGCTGGAAACGGAAGGCTGATCGACTGGGAAATTTTCAACCGCCCGAATAAGGGCTCGAGCAACTCCTATACTCATATCGCGGTAAAAGCGACTCAAAATAACCGGATCATGGACGCGAGAGTCCTCTCCGGCGATGTCACGACAAACCTTTCGGGACAATACGGCTCCGGGTTCGGTTACGGACTTTCAAACCATACCATGGCGGGGTTCCCGCATTTCAGCGCCGTTTCTTTTGACGGAAAATATCCTTTTGCCGGGCTGAAATTCAGAGACAGGAATTTTCCCGGCAAAGTGACACTTACGGCGTTCAATCCGCTGATTCCGCTCGATGAGGACAACTCGAGCATACCAGCCGCTTTTTTCGAAATCGGCTTTGAAAACAACACCGACAGCGAAATATGCTACACCGCCGCCTTTTCTCTGGTAAATCCGTTCGGCGCATCGGTCAACCGCAAAACCGAAAATGAAAAGTTTAGCGGGGTTGAGCTGCTTACCGAATCTGACAAGGAAAACGGGCTTGCGCTTCTGACAGATTCCGAAAGCTCACATACGCAGCTTTACTGGTATCGCGGAGGCTGGCAGGACGGAGTCTCGACATTCTGGAGAGAATTTTCGACCGAAGACGAAATGCCGGAACGGTCATATGATACCTCCGGAGG
>JAAZGC010000281.1 GCA_012511425.1 Clostridiales bacterium
GATATAATCCTATATACTTCAACACCGAGCTTTATGCCGGGAAAAACTGCGCTTTATGATATGGCTCCTTTGCTTAAAGATACCCCGGCCGCGCAGAATAACAGACTGTATGAGTATACCGACGCATTCTGGATGAGCGTTGACCCACCGCAATTATTATATGAAGACATGGCGCAGGTGCTGCATCCCGAGCTTTACGAAAACCGGACGATGACATATTTCACACTTATGCCGGACTGATATTGAATACTCCGCAATTAAACAAGCAAAAAACTACCCGGAGAGAATCCGATCGGACTTCTCTCCGGGTATATTATTCTATTCAGAGGTCAGACACCCTTCTTGGAACGATCTGCTTTTTCAAGATCAGTCAGGTTATAGGTAGGTGTGTAACCCGGTATAGGCATGAGTTTTTCATGGATCGCGTCGATTATTGTTGTTGCCTGCGGGAAGAAGTACTTTTCAAGTTCATAAGCCGGGGTTATCCAGTTGCGGGAACCGAGAGCAATCGCGGGAGCGTCGAGATAATCAAAAGCAAGTTCGTTAATGTTAGCAGCCATGTCTTTCATTACCGAGTTGCGTTCGCAGGCGTCACCGACGACAACTATCTTACCGGTCTTTTTAACCGATTCGATGACTTTATCATAGTTGAACGGAACTATCGAGCGGGAATCGATAACTTCGGCCTCGATTCCGTATTTCTCCTTAAGTGTCTTTGCAGCTTCTATTGCACGATAAAGCACGGCCCCGATCGTAAGGATAGTTACATCCTTGCCCTCGAGTTTAATATCCGGTTCACCGAAAGCGATCTCATACGATTCCTTCGGAACGCCTTCCTTATGGAACTGTTCACCGTCTCCGTAAACTCTCTGAGATTCAAAGAATATTACCGGGTCGGTGCCATTGAGCGCAGCGGTCATAAGACCCTTGCAGTCATACGGAGTAGACGGGAATACGACTTTAAGTCCCGGGATGTGTGCGCAGAGCGCGGTCCAGTCCTGTGAATGCTGAGCACCGTATTTGGAACCAACGGAAACACGGACAACAACCGGCATTTTCAAAAGTCCGGCGGACATCGACTGCCACTTGGCGAGCTGGTTGAAGAGTTCGTCGCCGCTGCAGGCAAGGAAGTCTGCATACATTATTTCGACTATCGCACGGCCGCCGCACATAGCATAACCGACAGCCGTTCCGACAATTGCGGATTCGGAAATCGGAGAGTTGAAGAAGCGATGATAGGGCAGACATTCGGTAAGCCCACGATATACAGCGTATGCGCCGCCCCAGTCACGATTATCTTCGCCGTATGCAATAAGAGTAGGATCTTTATAAAATTTGTCTATTATGGCTTCAAACAGACCGTCACGGACGTTGTAAGTTCTGAGTGCCGGATATTTCGCCCCCTTTTCGTCGTATGCAAAGCGGTTAACCTCAGCCAGCTTCTTTACGCGGGGATTCTCTTCCATAGGCATGAGAACATCCGGTTCGCGTCCTTCTTCCATAATCTCCTTATGTTCGTTGGAGAGCATAATGGAAGCTATGGTGTCGGGATTACGTTCAAGGTCGATACGCGGCGAAATGGCATCATCGGTTGCAAGACGACAGATTTTTGTCATCCGCTTGGATATAGATTCCTGAATCGCATCGAACTCGGATTGTTCGGCTACTCCTCCGCTGATAAGGCGATCCTTGTAGCTTTCGATGGAGTCGAATTTCTTCCAGGCTTCGATCTCTTCTTCGGTGCGATAGGTAGATGAGTCGGACGGGGAATGGCCGGTGTAGCGATAAGTTACCGTGTCAAGCAGAACCGGACCGTCGCCGTCAAGCAGTATCTTCTTCTTGCGTTCAAATGCATCGATCAGAGCGAGCGGATTGAAACCGTTGACACGCTCGGCGTGCATCTGCTCGGGGTTTACGCCGGCGCCGATACGGGCAAGCATATCCCAGGCCATGGTTTCTCCGTAAGTCTGTCCGCCCATGGCGTAGAAGTTATTGTAAATATTAAAGAGTATCGGAAGACCGGCGTTATAACCGTCCTTTTCCGTTGTAGGCCAAAGCTTCTTTATCTGATCCATTGCCGAGAAGTTTAAGCTTTCAAGAACGGGTCCGCGGCCGGTTGCGCCGTCACCGAAGTTGGCAACAACGATACCCGGCTCTCGGTTTACTCTCTTATAAAGAGCAGCGCCGGTAGCGGAAGGAACGCCGCCTCCGACTATTGCATTGTTCGGATATATACCGAACGGCAGGAAAAAGGCATGCATCGAGCCGCCGAGACCCTTTGAGAAACCGGTTTCACGGCCGAATATCTCGGCGAGAGCACCGTAAAGCAGGAAATCAAAAGCTAAATCTTTGATGCAGCCTTTGTTTTCTTCTTTGCCTTCTACGGCAGCAAGAGTTTTGCCGCCGAGGAAGTTCTTCATTATTTCGTAAGTATCTTTATCGTCAAGCTTCTCGATGGCGGAAAGGCCTTTTGCGATTATTTCGCCGTGAGAACGGTGAGTGCCGAAGGTAAAGTCGTTGATATCAAGATGATAAGCCATACCGACGGCGGAAGCTTCCTGACCGTATGAGAGGTGAGCCGGTCCCGGATAAGAATACTCAACGCCGTTATAAGCGTTCTGAGTCTTTATAAGGTTAAGCATGGTCTCAAACTCACGGATGGCAACCATGTCGCGGTAGATACGCATCAGGGCTTCCTTACCGTAGATTTTGACCTCTTCTTCGATAGTTTTATTATACTGGTTTACCAGGATATCTCTGAACTGTATCTTTCCCGGCTTCAGCATTTCCTGAGGATCGATAAATTGGCTCTTAGGCATATTTTTTCTCCTTAAATCTATACTGTGGTTTTGTCAGAAACTGATCTCGTTTATTGCTTCTCTGATTATTTCGCATACCGTCGGATGAGGGAATACAAGCTTCTTTATCTGCTCGATTCTCATCGCTTTTTCTATCATGATCGCGGCTCCGTAAATAATCTCGGAACTGTAATTGCCTATCATGCTGACACCCAAAAGAGTCCGGTGCTTTTTGTCGGCGATAATCTTAATAATGCCGTCTCCGCCTTCGTTTTCCGCGATATATCGTCCGGAATATTTCATTGTAAGCGTATGCGATACGGCGTCAAGTTTTTTGGCTTTTGCTGATTCGATTGTTTCACCTACCGCCGCAACCTCGGGATTGGTATATATAACGGATGGTATGGTATTGTAATTGATTTTATCGGCTTTGCCGAGAATGTTATTGACTGCGACCTCGCCTTCACGGTAACCGGTATGCGCCAGCATGACTTTACCGTTAACGTCGCCGGCAGCCCAGACATTCGGAACAGAGGTCTTCATTTCATCGGTCGTTACTATTGCGCCGCGCTCGGTAAGCACGCCGAGATTTTCAAGTCCGATATCTTTGGTATTCGCCCTGCGTCCGATGGAAATAAGAACCTTGTCGCATTTAACCGACTGAGTCTTACCGTCAAGCTCATAATTTACACAATCAGAGCCAACCGATGTGACTTTAGCGCCCAAAATAAATGTTACGCCCTTCTTCATGTAATTTTTCTGAAGCAAAGAACTTATTTCACGGTCGGTCGGACCGGCGATGTAATCCATCATTTCAAGAACCGTAACCTTGACACCGACGGAACACATATATGAGGCCATCTCGAGGCCTATTACTCCGCCACCGATCACGACAAGTTCTTTGGGAAGCTTGCGGTTTATAAGAAACTCACGCGATGTCATACCGAAGCCTGATTTAAGAGATTCGCGAAGTCCGGGTATCGGAGGAACGGAGGCTTCAGAGCCGGTGCAGATTAATAGGTGAGTTCCGACATATTCCTTACCGCCGGCTTCCACAGATAGACCTACCGAAGATTTGCCTTTGATTTTGGCAAATTCGGAAATTACTTCAACCCCGAGCTTTTTCAGGGAAGCGCCGACACCACCGACAAGTATCTTAACGACCTTTTCTTTGCGGTCGATGACTGCGTCGTGGTTTATCGACGCGCCTTCAAAGCTTACGCCGTATTCCTTTGAATGCTTTGCGTAATCATATATTTTTGCGGAATACAGCAGGGTTTTGGTCGGAATGCAGCCTTCGTTGAGGCATACGCCTCCGAGAGCACGCCCTTCAAAGAGCAGTGTTTTAAGTCCGCTTTGTGCCGCACGTTCCGCAGCGTTGTAACCGGCGGGACCCCCGCCGAGGATAATAAGATCATACATGATATTCAGTTACCTCAATATCAGCTATAGTGTTTGTTTATTTTGCGAGGAGAAGATTAAAGTTTTCGAGATTCTTAACAAGCTCCTTCAGGAATTTCGCAGCAGGAGCACCGTCGATGGCACGATGATCGAAGGTAAGAGAAAGACCCATCGCGTTGTAGAAAACATCCTTACCGTCAACAACTTTTGAGCGTCTGGTAATGGTATTCACTCCGAGTATTCCGGTCTGCGGAGGATTAATAACCGGAGTGAAGGATTCGATTCCGAGAGAACCGAGGTTGGTAACGGTAAATGTAGCGCCTTTAAGTTTATCGGGGCTGATGTTTCCCGACTGCGCTTCTGAAATAATTTGCTTTGATATTACCGAAAATTCATTGAGGGTAAGCTTATCTGCCTGAGGAACGGTAACGACAAGCAAACCGCGCGGAGTGTCAACCGCGATGCCGAGATTACAGTGCTTGAAATAACGCATCATCTGTGTATCGTCAAGCCAGTGGGCGTTGAGATCCCTGAAATTAAGGATTGTTTTTGCAACACCGAAGCAGACCATATCATTAAGAGTTATGTTGGCAAGACCGAGGCTTTCCGCGTTGGATTTGAGCGCATTGCGGTATTCCTGAATCTGTGTTGCATCGAAGGTGGTATTCAGAGTAAGCTGAGCCATGTTCGAAAGCGAATCATGCATCGACTTTGCTATAACCTTGCGGATATTCGGAATCTTGACATCCTCATATTCGGTTTGGGGCGCAGAAGCAGATGCTGCAGCAACGACCGGTTCCGCAGGTTTTTCCTCTTCGGATGCGGCGGCTGAAATTGTCAGTCCCTTGTCAAGCAAAGTATTAATATCCCGCTCGATAATACGGCCGTTGGGACCGGTCGGAACAGCCTTGCTGATGTCAGCATCGGTGCGTTCGGCAAAACGGCGGGCGCGCGGACTGATTTTTATGCGCTCTTCGGAAAGAGCGATGCTGCCGGTCGGAGAAGCTTCGGCTTGCTCTTCTTGAGCAGCCGGTGCCTCGGTTTTTACAGCCTCCGGTTCGACACCTTCTTTTCCGGGAATCAAAGAAGAATAATCCTCTCCCGGATTACCTATGACGCAAACGGGATCAAGGCAGGGAACATCTTCACCCTCGGAACAGAAAACAGCGAGCACCGTTCCGCTTTCCTTTGCTTTCTCTTCAAAGGAAGACTTGTCGGTTTCGTAGGTGAATAATATATCACCTTCTGCAACTTTGTCTCCGACTTTTACTTTCCATTCGGAAACAATGCAGCTTTCAACGCTCTGACCCTGTCGGGGCATGATAACAAGCGAAGCCATATTGTGTTTTTCCTCCGTATATGCTTGATTTTGCTGACTAATTAAGCGAGCTTGATATGAACGCCGGCGTTTTCGACGATTTTGCTTATATCATCCGGCAATGGTTTATCGGTAATTATAGTATCGACCTCGGTCAGATCCGCAAATGTATAAGGCAGGATCTTGTCAAGCTTTGAATTGTCCATTAATACAATGACTTTACGCGCCTTCTCAACCACAAGCTTTTTAAGCTCGCATTCGGAATAGTTGCCGCTTGTTAAGCCGTTCTGAGCGCTGATGCCGCTCGGTACTATAAAAGCGATGTCAATATTGATATCATTAATCTGGCGAAGCGCCTGATTTCCGGATACGCTGATGTTGTCGCGGTTTAGCATTCCGCCGACAATGTTTACGATCGGCTGATTCTTTTTGACGAGTTCAAGAGCAATGTTGGGGCCTGTCGTTGTTACGGTAAGGCGTTCATCCGGAAGCAGGGAAGCGAGCTTGAGCATTGTAGTACCGGAGTCAATGAAAAGGGACCTTCCGGTTTCTATAAGTTCAATAGCCGCCAGTGCGACTTTCTCTTTTGCATCGGGGTTTTCGCTTAAGCGAAGATTAAAGGTGTCCTCCATGGAAGTAGTGATAAACTTCATTGATCGTGCACCGCCGCGCACTTTTATGGCTTCTCCCTGACTCTCAAAATATTCTATATCTCGACGAAGTGTCATGCTGGAAACATTTGGGAACATTTGCTCCAGCTCGCGAAGTGAAACAAACGGTTTTGAAGCAAGAAGATTTCTTACCGCATTTCTCCTCTCGGTATTCATTGTTTAATCTCCATTCTCGATAAAATCCTACTGAATGTCGTTTAGTCGGTTGATTGTTAAGACGACTGTTGTAATTCACATCAATTACGATAATTATAACATAATTGACCCGACTTGTCAACATTAATATAAGTATTATACGAATGTATTATATTAAATATTTGTAAAATCGGTATACTATAAGTTCTATTTTTCATAAAATAACGCGGGATAAATGCAGCCAATTATACATAAGAATGAAGATATAAATCAATATGTCAAAGAATTACAAAAGATCTGCGGCAGGCAGCTCTATTAATTAATTTAAATTCCCCAAACAATCCAAAGATACACATATCCGGTCAGTACTGCAGCAAGTGTGAAGGGAACACCGATTCTCAGAAAATCTTTGTTCTTTACTTCATATCCGTTTTTCCTCAGAATACCGATTGCAGCAATGTTAGCCGAAGCACCTATCGGAGTAAGGTTTCCTCCTAGTGTTGCTCCTATAAGCAAACCGAAATAGAATACGTACGGCTCGACTCCCGCGCCACCATTCATCATTTCGGTTATCCCCTGAACAACGGGAAGCATTGTCGCAACATAAGGTATATTGTCAATAAAAGCCGAGAGAATCACAGAGAAGAAAACGATTATCGTATACAGCAGGAAA
>JAAZGC010000035.1 GCA_012511425.1 Clostridiales bacterium
CTCCGTAAGCCGACGTAAAGCTCACTTTGCCGTAAAACGACATGATAACCGGATATACGCACATTACGGCGCAGGGGATTGCAAAGACGGTCAGCGCCGCGAAGTATTTGCCCAGCACGATCTCTTTAACCGAAATCGGCAGCGAATAGAGCAGCTGGTCGGTTTTAGAATGGCGCTCCTCGGCAAAGATACGCATGGTAAGGATCGGAACGACAAACAGAAGTATCATCGAAACCGAGCCGAGGGAATATTCGAAATTCGGATAGCCCTGGCGGAAATTGGTTGCGGTTATAAAGATGCCGGCTATCAGCAGCACAAATCCGATAAATATATAACCTACCATGCCCGAGAAAAAGGTTCGGAGCTCTTTGCGGTATACAGCTCTCATTTCTTGTCTTCCCCCTTATCGCCGTCGTTTGAAGAAAACAGCGAACGGTACTCACCGTCATCCTGCTTTTTGCGCGGCTGATTTTCGGCAGTCGGCTCTTTCTTTCTGAGCCTTGCCGCCATTTCGGCTTCCGCCTTGGCCTTTTCTTCGGCTTCGGCGGCTTCGAGCGCCGCTTCGTCCGGCTCGTCGTCCGTTAAGTCTTCTTCATCGTCATAATCCGATTCATCATCACGCAGACCGACATCGGCATAGCTTTCGTCAAGCAATGAATCATACGAAACCGGCTCATCGGCTTCCGAAACGGTTTCGGCAGCCGAAACCGGCATTCCGTCCGCCTCTTTTGAAGCGGCTTCGTCTTCGTCATGGCTGTCCTGAGTAAGCATCAGGAAGACATCCTCGAGCGAGAGGCTTTCGGTCGTCATCGAAAGAATCGTGCAGCCGTTTTCAACGAGAGCGCACGAGAGCCCGGCGCGGATATCGGTGTCGCGCGGGATTGTGATCTCGGCTGCGAGATACTGCGGCTCGTCCTTATCATAGCCGTAGGTATAATCGGTTATGCTGTCTTTAATTGAATCTATCGCCATACGCAGGCCGCCTTCGCTGCCCGAGACCAATACCCGGACGGTTGCGCTCGAGGTATAGTGGGTAGAGAGGTTTTCGAGCGAGTCCTGCGCAACCAACTTGCCTTTTGATATTATCAGCACATAATCGCAGACGGCGCTTATCTCGGAGAGGATATGGGAGCTCAAGATTACGGTGTGGGTCGTTCCGAGGGATTTTATCAGCTCGCGGATCTCGATTATCTGCTTGGGGTCGAGGCCGACGGTCGGCTCGTCGAGAATTATGAGTTCCGGATCCCCGAGCATCGCCTGTGCGATTCCGACGCGCTGACGGTAACCTTTTGAAAGATTCTTAATCAGTCTGTCCTGCATATCGGTGATGCCGGTTTCCTTCATGACCAGCTCGATCTTTTCGTCGACAAGTCCCCTGTCAACCTCTTATGCCTCCGCGACAAATCGGAGATATTCATAAGGGGTCATATCCAGGTAAAGCGGAGGATTTTCCGGAAGATATCCGATGCTCCTCTTCGCTTTGATCGGCTCTTTATAAATGTCGTAGCCGTTTATTTTGACGGTTCCCTCCGTCGCGGCAAGGCAGCCGGCTATGATATTCATAGTCGTGGATTTTCCGGCGCCGTTCGGACCGAGAAATCCGTATATATGGCCGCTCTTGACGTTGAAATTCAGACGGTCGATCGCGTAATGCGACCCGTATTTCTTTGTCAGATTCTTTACTTCTATCAAATCAAGTCATCTCCCGAAATTGTTTTGCTTTTCCCGGAGCTCCGACGGCGCTCCGCAGGTTCTTCTTTATATATTTTATCTCATCAAAGTGATAACGGTGTGATTGTTCCTGTAATTTTTATTTCTCTCCTGTGAATCCCATGTAAAATTACATCGCTTTTATATGCGGCGGTAACATGAAATATCGAACCCCGCCTCGGTCGAAAGGCTTTCGAGGGAATCGAGCTTTTTTGCGTCCTCCCGCGATGTTTTATGCGAATAAGGGGTCATGTCGAACAGCGCGCGGATGTCGCTTTTATCCGAAAGGGTCAGGTTGTACTCGATCCTCTCGGTCTTCTCATGAGTGAATCCGGGCATCGGAGGGCGGGTTTCGTCGTTTTCATAAGGCTTTTCGTAAACCTCGCTTTTAAGTCCCCACAAATGTCTTGCCGTCGGGGTAACTCGGATAAGCAGTCCGCCGGGAATCAGAACCCTTGAAAATTCCGCCGCTGCGAGCGGGGCGAAAACCGACATCACGGCGGAAAAGGAATTATCGGCGAAAGGAAGGGCGTTTACCGAGGCGGCGGCGCAGAAGATACGGTTCATCCGCTGATTCGGAAGCCATCTGCCCGCCGCCATTTCCGCGGCGTCGGCGCTGACATCGACAAGCGAGATATGAAAGCGCTCCCCCAAATCCGAATCGATATATTTCGAATAATATCCCTCTCCGCAGCCGGCGTCGAGCAATTCGCCGCCGTTTCCGGCAAGCGCGGCTGCCAGAGCCTTTGCAAGCGGGAGATAATATCCATTTTCGAGGAAAGCTCTTCTTGAGCGCAGCATCTCGCGGCTGTCGCCGTGACCGCGCCTACCCAGAAGATTTACCGCTCCCTTTGAAGAAACATCAAAGCAGTGGTTATTTTCGCAATAAAACGAACCCGTCGGGGGCCCGCCGCTTTCCTTGCGCCGACAGAGAGGCCGAAAGCAGATCGGGCAGATAAAAACAGCCATTTACCTTTGGCTCAGCTCTTCGAATTTTGTGAGCAGCTTGTCCAGTGATTTTTCAAACTTTGTGACCTGCTTGTCGATGGTCGACTGCCACTCGACCTTTCTTGTATCCATCTGCGAACGCCAGAGATGGATAAGGTCGTTCAGCGAGTTCGAATTTACGACGCCGAAGTTGAAGCTGCGGCCGGCAAGAATCAGGTCATACATCGCCGCGTCGTTGTCGCCGCGGGCGTATTTGCGCTTGAGGGCGATTTCGAAATAAGCCGGGGTTACATAGCGGTAGGAATACTCGCCCATTGCTTCAAGCACCGCAGATGCCGCTTCGACCTGCGGGCAGGAGGCGGAAATCGCGAATATCGAATAGCAGTCGTGTACGGTGGTGTGGTATTCCTCCTGAGCTTCATCCCACTTGAATACCGGCAGCACGCCGTAATCGTCTTCCATCTCGCGCAGCATGTCGGTCGTCACGAACATATCGATAAGGAAGGTCGAGCGCCCTTCAAGGAACGCCTTATCCGCCGCTTCAATTGATTCAAAGGTATAGTATCCGGCATTCACGCCGTCGTTGTTGAAATAAAGGTCGTATATCTTCTGATATGCCTGCGCGGTCTTTTCATTATTATATACGAGCTGCGGGATGCCGTCTCCGTCCTTTTCGGTTATCGGCAGGTCGAGAGATGCCTGGAAGGAGTCGAGCGGAACCGAAGCGGTCGGGGCGAACCAGGCATAGAAGTCTTCGTCGTCGCGCTCGCCGTTGCCGTTAAGGTCGCTGTATCCGTCTTTAACCAGCTCTCCGAAGCGGTCGATCGTCCACTTGCCTTTATAGACTTCATCATAGAAATCCAGGTCTTTATAATAATCTTCCTGAAGCTTTTTATTGAAAAATGTTCCGTAGACGCGGTTCGTCGCGGTGAGCGAGAGGTCGCCGGTAATTGTCCAGAGGCAGCCGAATATGGTCAGCTCCTCGACAAACGACTTGTTCCACCAGGGGCTAGATTCGTTGAAGTATTCGGTGGAAAGAAGATCGGTAAAATAGCCCTCAGCCGCCAGCGGAGAGCCGTAATAGGCAAACATCGGGACTATGTCATAAGCACCGTCGCCGGCTGTGACCGAATTTTTGATATTCTTAAAATATTTGTCATTGTCATCGGTGCCGGGGGGTACGAAGTTAAGCTTGACATTTAACCTCTCTTCGACATCGCGGTTGCGCTTGAAAACGGCGTCATTAATGACTTCGCCGTTTTCCGTTTCGGCCAGAAATTCATATGAAGACTCAACCGAGTTTGTAACGGGACGGTATGAAAGATTGACCGTCGCTCCGCCAAGATCAAGGTCGGCGGGGAGGCTGCTTTCCACAATAGGCCTTCCGAATTCGTCGACCGGTTCGGTGGTTTCGGGCACCGTCGTTTCCGTCTGCGCATCCTGCGGGGCCGATTCGGGTGATAATTCTTCCTTGCCGCAGGAGACAACAGCCGATAAAAGCATAA
>JAAZGC010000282.1 GCA_012511425.1 Clostridiales bacterium
AATTGCCGCAATATTGAAAACATCGGATATATTCTTGACACGATGGGCTATTATTCGATCGACACGGTAACCGAAGCGGTCATTGAAACAACCATCATGAATAAAGGCATAAGAGATACCGATTCGGAGGAGATGCTGAGGATTGTGTTTAAATCGAAATTCTTCGATACCTCCTGCGTTTACGACTGGGGCATTTACGGCACATGGTGCGATATGACTTTTAAGACGAATCCTGAGATAGCTTTCTCTCTTGCCAAAAAAGAAGCTTCGATCGGCAAAACGCTTGAAAATGTCGCCGATATATTCGCCGAACTTCCATAATTCAAGGAATAAAGGTAAAGAATATGAAAAAACATCTTCACACTCTGCGCGTTGCATACGAAAACTGGCTTTTTGACGACAGGTTTTGCGGGTTGACCGAGTTAATAAAAAAATACGATACAGGCATCACCGATATCGCTCTGTTCACCGCAATCATTCATACGCCGCTGACCGTTGAAGAAAACCGGCGGCGGGCGGATATAATAACCGACAGGATAAAATATCTCAAAAACGAGGGTTATTACGCCGGGATAAATATCCTTGCGACGATAGGGCATCATCACGAAGACCTTGACAATATGCTCAAAGGGCCGTATCAAATGATGGTAGGGGCCGACGGGGCAGTTTCGCCCGCCACCTTCTGCATGAACGACGAGACGTTTTTATCCGGATATGTGGCGGTGATTTATGATATATACGCCCGCACCGGCGCCGACTTTATCTGGATCGATGATGATGTCAGATACGGACATATGCCGATCGGGAACGGCTGCTTCTGCGACCTCTGCATCGGCAAATTCAACAGTGAGAACAATTACTCGTTTGACCGTCCGGGTCTGATCGCAGAACTTGAAAACGGAGATGTAGATTTCCGGAGCAAGTGGCTGCGGCAGAACCGCGAAACATTGAGCCGGCTGCTTTCCGTTGCCGGAAAAGCCGTGCGAAAAGTCGATGAGAACATTATGCTCGGTTTTATGACCGGGGAGCGTTATATCGAAAGCTATGATTTCCACGCCTTTTCCGAGGCTTTGTCCGACGGCGGAAAGTATGAGATAATGTGGCGGCCGGGCGGCGGGGCTTATAACGACTTTTCTTTTGATTATATAGTCGCAAAATCGGAACAGATCGGGCGGCAGAATGCTTACCTTCCTCCGTATGTCACGATAAATCATTCGGAGGTCGAAAACTTCCCTTACAACCTTATAAACAAAACTCCGAAATCCACCGCGGCCGAAGCCATGATAAACATGACCGTCGGCTGCACCGGCGGCGCCTTCAACATACTTCCCTCCGAGACGCTGGAGCCGATCGAAAATATCGCGCCGCATCTGAAAGCTATCGCGGATATAAAGCCGTTTTATCGGACGCTGCAGGAAGCAACGGCCGGGCTGAGTCCCGCCGGTATTCATACCGGATGGCGGATTGACGATCAGGCTGCCGTGCCGCTTGTAAGCGGCGACGGGGGTTCGCTTGCTTCATATTGCCGTGAGCTGTTCTTCTTCGGGCTTCCCGAGTGCTACAATAAAGACAAGGCAACGGCGGCAAGTCTCACCGGCGGTTCGGCCAAAGTCATGAATGATGATGAGATTATCAAAATCCTATCCGGCGGGGTTTATCTCAACGCTGCTGCACTGAATTATCTGAATGAACGCGGTTTCGGCGAATATACCGGGTTTAAGGTGAAAAAATCGATACCGGCCGACGCGCGGGAGCACTACACCGATGAAAAAATAAACGAAGGATTCGCCGGCGGCTTCCGCAACTGCCGGCAGGCGTACTTTCACGGCGACAGCTTCGCTTTGACGCCGACGGCGGATGATTGCCGGATTTTGTCGGAACTCGTTGATTATCACGGAAAAGTGTTGGCCGATTGCGCCTGCGGAATATTTGAAAATTCACTCGGCGGGCGGATATGCGCGGCGGGATATTACCCGCACAGCTGGATATCCGATTACAACAAAACGGTGCAGCTGAAACGGGTATTTACATGGCTGTCAAAATATGAATTGCCGTCGTATGTCACTACGTATTGCCGGATACGCAACATAACGCTGACCGGAGACGGCAGGCAATGCGTGACTCTGTTCAACACGTCAAACGATGATATCGGCGATTTGTCGGTAATGATAAAGACAGCCAAATGCACGGCCGATTTATACATGATGTCGGGGGAAAAATATTCGCTTGAATGCGGCGAAAAGACCGACGAAGGCTACAAATGCTACACTATTGACAATCTTAAACCATGTGAAATGGCGGTGATAGTAACATTAAAATGAGTTTTACCAAGC
>JAAZGC010000283.1 GCA_012511425.1 Clostridiales bacterium
GCCTGCGGCGGTAAAGGGGAAACTCCGATTGAGGAAACAACAGCAAATGAAACTCCGGCAGCACAAACCGATTCGGTTTCCGAGTCTCCGAAATTTGATGAAGTTTCAATAGGCGACTATATTTCTTTCGGCAGATATGAGCAAAATAACGTTATCGAAGACGGCCGGGAAGACATATCCTGGCTCGTGCTGGCTAAAGAAGACAACAAAATTCTCATAATCAGCGAGTATGCCCTTGACCGCAAAAACTACCACGACACGGACGAAGACGTGACATGGGAAACCTGCGATCTTCGCAAATGGCTCAACAAAGACTTTTTGGAAGAGGCATTCACGGAAAGCGAACAAAAAAGAATCGCGGAAACCTCTTTGGAAAACAAAGAAAATTCAACCTATAAAACAGACGGCGGCAACGCTACCGTCGACAGGATTTTTGCTTTCAGCGAAGAAGAGTGTTATATATATTTCCCGGAGGGAGCGGCTTATGAGAAAGCTCTCTTCACGGCGCCCACCGATTATGCGGTTGCGAAAGGCGCTTACAGGGGCGGTGTCGGAGATTTGGATATCGATACCAAACTCGGAGTTTGGTGGCTCAGAACTCCCGGAGCATTCCCCGACATGGCAATGTGCGTTATTGTCGGCGTAGTGAAATCAGACGGCGCTCCCGTTGATGATTTTTGGGAAGGCGAAGACGGTGAGAAGATGCCCTGGGGCGGAAGCGTCCGCCCCGCGATGTGGATAACGGCCGGATAAAAACTCGAAGAAAATTAAATCAAGCGCAGAGATATCGCCGCAAAAGCCCTTTTTTGGGGTAATGCGGCGATGGTTTACTTAGAAAAAACACAATTAATGACTTTACTTCAGGAAAAACTCTTTGTTAGCCGCTGCGCGGCTAACAAATTAACAAACAGTTCATGTAATTTTGACGCAATTATTATATAATTAGTTATAACCTTAAATACCATAACCATACGCCGGAAAAGTTGCCGGCGCCGTTCGGCGCCTGTACCGGAGCGGCGGGAAAAGGGGGAACCTAACATTATGAAAAAAACATTGCTGCGTCTTATTTCCTTGCTGCTTCTGGCAAGCCTTGTCGCGGGAGTTGTTCTCGCCTGCGGCGATTCGGGCAAAGAACCGGCGGCAACGACCGCCGCTGCCGACACCACCGCCGAAGAGACGGAAGCGCCGGACCCGCTGGCGGCATATGATCTCGGCGGCGATACCATCCGCATTTTCACGTCGATCGACGCGACCGACTCGACCAACGCCAACGCCCTGATCCAGGGAACCGGCGAAGAGAACGGCGAAATCGTTAACGACACCGTCTACAAGCGCAATATGGACGTCTCCGAGCTGCTCAACGTGCAGTATGAATTCATCCCGGCTTCGGAAACCTATTCGACGGTTCAGACCGCCGTTTCAAAGATCATCCTTGCCGGCGACGACGTCTACGACCTCATCATCAACGACATCTTCCCGATGGCGAACCTTGCGCTCGAAGGAATGTTCCGCGACGTTTCGAAGCATCCGGTGTTTAATTTCGAAGCCGAATACTGGTGGCATGAATACATGAAGGACCTTTCGGTTGTCGGCGATACCCAGTATATCATGACCGGCGACTACTTCATGGACGTGCTCTGCTCGGCGCACGCGCTTTATTTCAACAAGCAGCTCGTCGAAAACATGATGGGCGACCCGGATATCATCTACAAAAAGGTGCTTGACGGCAGCTGGACGACCGACGAATTCCTCACCATAATCAGCGACAGCTATCAGGATCTCAACGGCAACACCACGCCGGATATGGGCGACCTCTGGGGCTTTACCTGCATCGGAATGTGGGGCTCCGCGATTCCCTTCATGATCTGCGGCGACCTCGAATTCGTCAGCCGCGACGCCGACGGCTCGATCAGCGGCTATGCGCTTAACAGCGAGCGCGCCGGACGCACCCTCGTCATGCTCAACGACGTCTTCCACAACCCGGCGACCAACACCGGATTCGGCGATATCCCGGCGCTTGTCTCCAACTTCACCTCCGGCCTGACCGTATTCTGCGGCTACCAGAGAATCGGCGATTTCGCCAACTTCCGCGACACCGAGTTCGACGTCGGCGTCGCCCCTTATCCGAAGCTTGACGCAGATCAGGAAAGATATGTTACAAGCTCTCACGACACCACCGAAATCGGCGTCATCCCGGTAACCTCGTCGAAGTTCGACAACACCTGCGTCGCAATCGAGGCGCTCTGCCGCGAAACCCACCGCCAGGTGCTGCCCGCTTACTACGAGACCGCGCTGAAGGTAAAATATGCCCGCGACGATATCACATCCCAGATGCTCGATATCATCCATGAAAATCTCCGCGTCAGCTTCCCGATCGCCTATAACGGCTATCTCGGCGGAATATTTTTGAACGATCCTTTCTCGACCCCGCTCAGCGGCAAGAAGACCGACTTTGCCTCCACCATGGCGAAGATCGAATCGAAGGCCACGAAGAACATCGAGAAGATGATTGAGACTTATCAGACGAATGTTGGCTAAATGAATAGCGCCGCAGGTGCTATTCGCGAATATTTCCTGCGGAAAGATATCGCTGTACCAAAGGTAAGTCTTTATCGGTGTTTTCCTTAAAAAATGCCGGAATTGAATTGCCAATCCCTTTCCTTTCTTTCTGTATCGGAGCGCCGGACGATTATCGTCCGGCGCTCCGTTTTGTACTTGTGCACCGCTTTGCGGTACACCGGAACGAAACGGTTAAGAATTGGTTTATGCTTTTTTTATTCGGATTTTACTTCGCAAAATGCTTTTGCGGCGGGATGACCGAACCGCCGGATGTTATATTCAACACATTGTTTACGAAAAAGTTTACATTTCCTGCGATTGACATACCGCAGGAAATGTGGTATAATATTTCTACCTCTCCGGAGGGGCTTTTTTTTGCGTCTTTATCCGGACAGAGGGAGATAGATCAATCGATTGCCTTTCTCCCGGCATTATGCCGGCGGAGGGCAAAATACACGGAGGTAAAACCATGCGTGCCAAAATCACCCTTTCCTGCAACGAATGCAAGCGCCGCAACTACGACACGACCAAGAACAAGAAGAACACACCCGATCGCGTCGAGCTGAGCAAGTATTGCCGTTTCTGCAAGAAGCACACCGATCACCGCGAGACTAAGTAAGCGGGGACGAAATGGCAGACAACGAAAAGACGGTTGACAAGGCCGTAAAAACCGCGAAGCCGGAAAAGCCGGCCAAGCCGAAGGCTCCGAAAGTCAGCATCAAAGAGCGCGTTTCTAATTTTATCCGCGAATATCGCAGCGAGCTTAAGAAGATAGTCTGGTTTTCAAGAGAAGCTACTTTAAAGAGCAGCGTTTTCGTAATCATTTCGCTGCTGATCTGCGCGGCCGTTCTCGGCGTTACCGATTTCACTCTCTCAAAGGCGATCCTCGCCCTCGGGAAGCTGATCTGAGCGCGGAAAAATGAGCGACTTCGGCAATTCCACCGACATAGCCTGGTTTGTGGCGCACACCTACTCCGGCTATGAAAACAAGGTGAGAGACAATATCCTCAAAATCATCGAGAACCGCGCCGACATGAAGGACAAAATCCTCGAAGTCCGCGTTCCCACCGTCACCCGCATCGAAAAGCAGGACGGCGTTGAAGTCGAGATAGAGGAAAAAGTCTACCCCAGCTATGTGCTGGTCAAAATGATGATGACCGATGAAACGTGGCACGTAATCCGCAATATCCGCGGAGTCACCGGTTTTGTCGGACCCGGCTCCCGCCCCGTTCCGCTTACCGATGAAGAAATCGCAGCGATCGGAATTGAGGAAGCAAAACCCGAGCTTGCCTTCCGCGAAGGCGACAGCATAAGGGTAAAGAGCGGTCCTCTTGCGGGCTATCTGGGCGTCGTCGACTCGATATCCGAAGATTTAAGGACGGTCAAGGTGGTCACATCCATCTTCAACCGCGAGACGACGGTAGAGCTTCCCTCAACCGACATAGAGCCGGTCATCGGTTAAGCCGCATTCTGCGGCAGCACCCTTTCGTGGGAGGAAGATAAATTTTTTCATGTCTTCCGAATAACCACAAAGCGGCGATAATCCCGCCGCGACAGGAGGTACTTAAATCCATGGCAAAGAAAATTACGGGATATGTAAAACTCCAGCTTCCCGCCGGCAAGGCAACCCCTCAGCCGCCGGTAGGCCCCGCACTCGGTCAGTACGGCGTTTCGATAGGCAACTTCACGAAGGAGTTCAACGAAAAGACCAAGGACCAGATGGGACTTATCATCCCCTGCGTCATCACGATTTACGCCGACCGCAGCTTCACTTTCATCCTCAAAACCCCGCCGGCTTCCGTCCTTATTAAGAAAGCCGCCGGAATCGAGACCGCATCGGGCGTTCCGAACAAGGAAAAAGTCGGAAGCATCGCAAAGGCTCAGGTCGAGGAGATTGCGAAAACCAAGATGCCCGATCTCAACGCCGCTTCCCTCGAAGCCGCCATGAGCATGGTAGCCGGAACCGCCCGTTCAATGGGCGTCAAGGTTGTTGACTGAGGAGGGAATAAGAATGTCAATCAAAGGTAAAAGATATCAGGAATCGGTAAAGCTCGTCGAAAAGGGCAGAATCTACGACCCCGAAGAGGCGCTTACCCTCGTCTGCAATACCGCTAAAGCGAAGTTTGACGAGACAATAGAAATTCACCTGCGCATGGGCATCGACTCCCGTCTGGCGGATCAGCAGATCCGCGGTGCGGTCGTCCTTCCCAACGGAACCGGAAAAACCGTCCGCGTCCTCGTTTTTGCAAGAGGCGACGCGGTTCAGCAGGCGCTCGACGCCGGCGCCGAATATGCCGGCGGCCAGGAATACGCCGACAAGATCCAGAACGAAAACTGGTTTGATTTCGACCTCATCATCGCCACCCCCGACATGATGGGCGTTATCGGCCGTCTCGGCCGTATCTTAGGTCCGAGAGGACTTATGCCAAACCCGAAGGCCGGCACCGTCACCCCCGACGTTGCGAAGGCCGTCGAAGAAGCGAAAGCCGGTAAGATCGAGTATCGTCTCGACAAGAGCAACATTATTCACTGCGTCATCGGCAAAGCCAGCTTCGGTCAGGAAAAGCTCCAGGGTAACTTTGACACCCTCATCGGAGCCATCAACAGAGCCAAGCCCGCCGCCGCGAAGGGACAGTATATCAGAAGCTGCGTCGTCGCGTCCACGATGGGCCCCGGCGTGAAGATAAACACTTCAAAGCTTTAATAAATTTTTTAGAGCTCTCCCGTTCGGGGGGAGCTTTTTCTTCA
>JAAZGC010000284.1 GCA_012511425.1 Clostridiales bacterium
ACTTAACTATCCGACTGCGATGTTTTGCCAAAGGCAAAACTCGCGAATAACACGCGAAGCGGGTTATTCTATTCAAATAAATTGATTTTGCCAAAGGCAAAATCTTCCATAGAAAAAACATAAACAAAGACTTAACTATCCGGCGGCGATATTTCGCCGTGGCGAAATTCGCAGAATAGCGCCTGCGGCGCTATTCATGGTCATAAAATAAGAAGATTTTATGGGGAGATAAAAATGCATATTGAAATCGACAAGTCCGCGCTGGTCGCGGCGATAGAGCCGGCGCTCGGCTGCGTTTCGGCAAGAAAAATGGCGCTTGACCGCCCGATTCCGACGGCGGGATTCAGATTTCTCTGCAAAGACGGCGTTGACAGCATCGATTTTGCCGCCTATGACCTTGAAAAAGGCTACCGCACAATCTGCCCGGCGATCGTTTTTGAGGGCGGATCGGCGGTGCTTGAAGCCGCGCGTCTGAATCAGATGATCCGGCTGATGCCGGAAGGCCGCATTGAAATTGAAATCGATGACAAGGGGCTTGTTAAAGTCACCGGCGGCAGCTCGGTGTTTGAGATGAGCTCGCTTCCCGGCGAGGATTTCCCGGATATGCCCGATCTCCGCGGCGAGGAAGGCTATGTGGTAAAACAGGCACAGCTTAAGGAAATTATCGGTCAGACGATATTTGCGTCTGCCGTAAACGAGCCGAGACAGGCGCTCAACGGCATCTTCTTCAAGGCGGTCGAAGGAGAATTCACCGCCGTATCCTGCGACGGAAACCGTCTCGCGCTCCGCATCGACGGCGGCGAAAAGGCGGCGAAGTTCGATGAGGGCGGCAGAAAATCGATATTCTCCTTCATAATCCCGATCAAGGCGGTTACCGAGCTTGCGAGGATACTTTCTTCTGACGAAGAAAAAACCGTCCGGGTTATTCAGGGCGCGAAAAACGTCGTTTACGAGCTGGGGGATGATTCGATTTTCTTCTCACGGCTGATCGACACCGAATATATCGACTATATCCGTTTCATCCCGACTTCCTTCAAGACCGAAGTCACCGTCGACGCAAAGAGATTTATGAACGCCCTCGAGCGCGCGTCGCTGATAACCGAGGAGAGGACGGCGGGACAGGTTCGAAGCGCGGTCAAATGCCGCTTTGCCGACGATATCGCCGAAATCGGCGCCGTTTCCAGCACCGGCCGCGTCAGAGACGAATTCCGGGTAGAGATGGAGGGCGACCCGATTGAGATAGCCTTCAACTGCCGGTTCCTGCTCGACGCCGTCCGCGCCTCCGATTCGGAAAAACTTCGCCTTTCGCTGATATCTCCGATTCAGAGCATGATAATCGAAGACCCGGAAACGGAAGCGGATGAAAAGTATCTGTTCCTCGTATTGCCGGTAAAGATGCGCAGTTGACTTGCGCCGAACGGCGCAAGTCGCGAGTTTCGCTTTGCGAAACATCGCCGCCGGATGGTTAAGTCATTATCAGTGTTTTTTCTGAGGAAAATTTTGCTGCGCAAAATTAAATAAGCGGACGCCTTGTGCGTCCGTTGTGTATGTATGCAGAGCATATTACAAAATTAAATAATGTATGTAACTAAAATAAAGCTGAGACGTTACCGCAACATCTACGAAGCAGAAGTCTTTCCGGCGCGGGGGGTTACCGTCCTCCGCGGCGACAACGGGCAGGGGAAAACCAATCTGCTCGAGGCGATAAACGTCTTCTCGATGGGGCGTCCTTATCGCACAAGGCGGGAAAACGAGCTGATCTACGGCATCGGCGGCGGCAGAATTGTCAACGGAAAAAGGCTCGGTCCCGGCGAAAGCTCGGAATTTGCCGAAGCCGTACTTACCTTTGAAGACGATAAAGGCCGGGAAACCGTCACGGGAATCACCTGGTTCATCGACGACACAAGGCGGATTATCCGGGAGGGCGCGCGGCTGAAGCCGTCCGAGCTTATAGGCAGGTTCCGCGCCGTGCTTTTTTCGCCGGACGATCTGACCCTCGTCAAAGAAGGGCCGTCGGGACGCCGCGCCTTTTTTGACTTCGCCGTCTCTCAGCTCGAACCGAAATATCTTTCGTCGCTGACGAAATACAACCGCATTTTATCCCAGCGCAACGCCCTTCTTCGCGGCTACAAGACGGCGGACGGCTCCGCGCGGGCTACATTGCCGGCATACACTCCATATCTTGCAGCCGAAGCGGCATATATAACCAAGGCTCGAAGCCGTTATCTTGAGCTGTTTTCCGCGTCGGCCGAGAAAATTTATTCGGACATGACCGGCGGGGGGGAGAAGTTTGCCGCGTCATACCTCGGGATGAGGAGCGAGGAAGAATTCGTTCAGCTTTTCAAGGACTTCGAGAGCCGGGATATCGACACCGGCACTACGACGACCGGCCCGCACAGGGATGATTATTCGCTGCTTCTGAACGGCGTCCCGGCAAGGCAGATGGCAAGCCAGGGGCAGCAGCGGAGCATTGTGCTTGCGATGAAGCTCGCGCAGGGGGAGGTTATGAAGGCATCTTCCGGCGAGTATCCGGTCTTCCTGTTCGACGACGTCTTAAGCGAGATCGATTCGCACCGGCGGGAGTATCTGCTGGGTTCGATGAAGGACAGCGGCAGACAGATGATTATCACGACCTGCGAGAAGGATAT
>JAAZGC010000285.1 GCA_012511425.1 Clostridiales bacterium
ATTATCGACTTAGGCGAGCTTTCCCGCAAATGCCGGGAGAACGACAGCCTGCTTATCGTCGACTCGGCGCACGGAGCGCATCTTAAATTCCACGACGGCGGGAAATTGCATTCGATAACCTGCGGCGCCGATATCGCCGTCGATTCGCTGCATAAAACCCTCCCGGTGCTGACCGGATCTGCATTGCTGCATCTTTCTCCGGGCTGCGGGTTCGACCGCGGCGACGCTCTTGCCGCGATGAAGCTCTTCGCTTCGACATCGCCTTCTTATCTCATAAACCTTTCGACCGAGCGCTGTCTTTACAGGATGTGCAGAACCGGCGAGGAGGAGCTGTCGAATCTGCTTTCGCTGATCCTTTCGGCGCAGAGCCGCCTTGAAAGCCGCGGATATGAGTTTCTTACCGAACACCCCCGCGATCGGTTCCGAATGGTGCTTCGCGCCGAGAATGCCGCCGAAATCGCCGAAGGGCTGAAGAAAAAAGGTGTTGAGTGCGAGTTTTCGGACAGCCGTGATGTCGTTCTGATCCCGTCCGTCATGAACACCGAAGCCGATTTTGAAAGGCTTGTCGCTGCGGCGTCGGAGCTAAAACCGGAAAAGGCGAAAGAGCCGCTGCCGGATATGATATATGACATCCCGCTCCCGAAAACCGTCATGACGCTGCGAGAAGCGTCGCTGGCGGCGCATAAAACGGTGAGTCTCAAAGCCTCCGAAGGGCTGATATGCGCTTCACCGCTCTACCCCTACCCGCCGGGAGTTCCGGTGGTTATGCCCGGAGAGCTGATATCAAAAGAATCGGTGCAGCTGCTCCTGAACTCGGGTGTAAGCACCGCGTCGGTTATCGCAAAACCATAATATATATATTTTATTAAAAACGGAGGCAGCACGATGAAGCTGGTTATTGCCATAGTAAACAACGACGATGCCAACATTGTCAATTCCAACCTTTCCAGAAGCGGCTTTTTCGTAACCAAGATAGCCTCCACGGGAGGCTTCCTGATGAACGGCAACTCGACTTTCCTCATCGGCGTAAAGGATGAGGATGTCGACACCTGCATCGATATCATCGGCAAATACTCGAAGAAGCGCGTTCAGCAGGCGCCGGTCAGCATGAGCTACACCGGCCAGCCTTACGCCAGCTTTCCGGCGGAAGTCGTAGTCGGCGGCGCAACGATATTCGTAATGGATGTCGAAAAATTCGAGCGCGTATAAAGGAAAGACAGATGCCTGAAAAAAGGGGCGATCCTTTTTCGGAAATTTACGGCAATTCGGAGCTTCTGGATTTCATAAGCTCAAGGATCGAAGACGGGGACCTTGCCCATGCCTATATCCTCGAAGGCCCGGACGGTTCGGGGAAGATGCTGCTTGCCGTATTGACGGCGGCCGCTCTCGCCGGATCGAAATATTATTCGAAAGTCAAGCGGATGGTTTCCCCCGACGTCGTGGTCTTCGCCCCCCAGCCGGGACATAAATCGGTCACCGTCGACGAGATACGCGCCCTGAAAAGCGACGCAGCGATGACGCCGAATGAGCTTGACTGCCGGGTGTTCATCTTTGACGAAGCGCAGGATATGAGCACCGCCTCGCAGAACACCCTTTTGAAGCTCCTTGAAGAACCGCCGAAGAATGTCTATTTCTTCCTGCTATGCACCTCGGCGTCCGGACTTTTGCCGACGGTGCGCTCCCGCGCGCCGGTGCTTCGGATGGAGCTGTTTTCCGACGGGGAGCTTCGCAGCTATCTGCTCGAAAACGTGAAAAAATCCCGCAGCTTCAGTGCCGACGACCTCGATATTGCGGTCAGAGCCGCACGAGGGACGATAGGCGGGGCGATAAGGTCTCTCTCCTCCCGCGCCGTCACGGCGGAAAGCGGAGACAGGGCGCTCGCTTCCGACCTGATTTCTATTTCGGCGAAACTTTGTTCCGGCAGCCGCCCTTCAAAGCTGAAAGCCGACTTGTTTTCACTCGCTGCCCGCCTGCCGTCGGACAGACTTGAGCTTTCGGAGATTCTTTCTCTCTCCGAATTCGCCCTGCGCGACCTTATCGCAGTAAAAGTCAACCCGGATATCGATCCGTCGGCGCTGCTCTTTTACAGAACTCCGGAGGAACCCAAAGCGCTTTCGGAGGAGACTCCGCTTGCCGATCTTTCCGGGATGTTTTCGATAATCGACGGCACAATAAACGAGCTTGCAATGAACGTAAACGTATATACCACCCAGATATCGATGCTCTACCGCCTCAGCCGGCTCGGCTGAGCGAGCTTACTCTGCGTATTTTTTGAAAGCGAACCTGATTTTATGATTAAAGAAGAATATACAAACGAGCAAAACTTATTACCGGAATTGAACGGCGCCGTCACGGACGAGGATTTTGCCGATTTTGAAAACAATGACATTTCGGAGGAATCCGATTCCGAAACCCCGGACAGCGTCGAAGTCATCGGCGTTCAGTTCCAGAGAACCGGCAAGATATACTATTTCGATCCCCAGGGAGAGCAGTATCAGCCGCTATGCGGGGTTATCGTCGAGACAATGCGCGGGATTGAATACGGCACCTGCCGCATCGCAAACCGCTTCGTTCCCGGCAGCCAGATAGTGCCGCCGCTGCGCAGAGCCCTCCGCGCCGCGACTTCGGAAGACGACGATCATAATAAATTCAACAGCGAAAAGGAAAAAGAAGCCTCCGAAATCTGCCTCGAGCGGATCCGCGCGCACGGTCTTCAGATGAACCTGATCGACGTCGAATACACCTTCGACAACACAAAGCTGCTCTTTTATTTCACCGCCGAAGGAAGGGTTGATTTCCGCGATCTCGTAAAGGATCTGGCGTCGGTCTTCCGCACCCGCATCGAAATGCGTCAGGTCGGCATTCGGGATGAGGCAAAGCTTTTGGGCGGTCTCGGCGTCTGCGGGCGTCCTTTCTGCTGCGCCACCTTCCTTTCCGATTTCGGTCAGGTTTCGATCCATATGGCGAAGGAGCAGAATCTTTCGCTCAACAGCAATAAAATATCCGGCTCCTGCGGGCGGCTGATGTGCTGTCTGCGCTTTGAATACGACACCTATCTCGATCTTTTGCGGCAACTGCCGCCGATCGAAAGCCGCGTTGCGACGCCGGACGGCGTCGGAGTCGTAATCGAGCTCAACGCACTTGCCGCGCTTGTAAAGGTAAAGCTCGAATCACAGGACAACGGCGGCATAAAGCTGTATGATTCCGCCCTTGTTTCGACAGACCCTCAAAAGATAGCCGAAGCGGAAGCGGGTAAATTCATCCCCCGTCCGCCGGCGGCCGAACCCGAAGCAGCCGAGGAGGAAGCGCCGCCGCAGCCGGTGCAGGCCGGACTTTCGGAAGATGCCGCTGAAGAGATTTCGCCCCGTACTGAAATCGGCGGGAAAACGGACGCCGATGAATCTGCCGAAGATTCCGAAGACGCAATTCCCGATGAATCCGACGACTCGGACGAGACGGCGGATAACGAAGAGGACGGAGCCGTAAAAGAGCCGAAGCGCAGATACAAGCAGAAATACCGCAGCGGCGGCAAAAACCGGAGCCGCAATTTTCGCCGCGGCAACGGGCGCACATCCGGCAGGAATCCCGAAAACGATGACTGAAAATGTAAGTAAACACAATGTTTTCATTTAAGATATTGATTTATCCGCCCGTGTGTGGTATAATTGCTTAACAATAACAGGGAGGTGTATATTATGGCATATAAAATTGAAGCCGATACCTGCATCGGCTGCGGCAGCTGTGCCGACGAGTGCCCGGTAGGCGCTATTTCGGAGAACGACGGAAAGTATGTGATCGATGCCGATTCCTGCATCGACTGCGGCGCCTGCGCCGGAGTCTGCCCCGTCGAAGCGGTGAAAGAACCGTAAGCCAGCAAAGCAAAAACATAAAGCAGACCTGCTCGGTCTGCTTTTTTTACAGAGAGTTTTTATGGAAACGATTACTATAGGAGACGGTCTGACCCTGCATCAGGACAAAGCCGGTCTGAAATTCGGCACCGACGCCCTGCTTCTCGCGGCATATATCAGAAAATGCGGTTTTCTGGTCGAATACGGCGCCGGCTCCGGCGCAGTCTCGCTGCTCGCCGCTTCAAGAGGGCGGGCGGACAGAGTTGCTGCGATAGAGATACAGGCAAGGCAATATGAGCTGCTTTGCAAGAATATCCTTGAAAACGATCTCTGCGATAATATAGAGCCGCTGCACCTCGACCTGCGCGAATACCGCCCCTCCCGCCATCCCGACGCCGTTGCGGCAAACCCGCCTTTTATGAAAATTGACAGCGGCTTTCCGGCGGAAGACGATGGCAAAAACGCCGCAAGGCATGAAATTCACGGCGGCATCGGCGATTTCTGCCGGAACGCCGGAGCAATACTCGGCACCGGCGGCGCATTTTACTGTGTCTACCGTCCCGACCGCCTCCCGGATCTTCTGGCTGCAATGAGAGACAGCGGGCTCGGACTTCGGCGGATGACGATGGTGCACCACAGCATATCTCATCCCGCTTCGCTCGTCCTCTGCGAAGGGCGGAGAAGCGGAAAAGACGATGTTTTCGTCACAAGACCGCTGATCTTATATGAAAGCGGCGGCGAAAAAATACTGACTCCCGATTACAGACGGATTTATGAAACCGGTGAATTCGATGAATCTTTCCTTCGCACCCGAAATCTCTGAAGAAAAAAATAAAATACAGCCCGGCACTCTTTATCTGGTCGCAACTCCGATAGGTAACCTCGCCGACATTTCATCGAGGGCGCTGAAAGTCCTGAGCGAAGCCGACATTGTCGCCGCCGAAGACACCCGCGTCGGAGCGAAGCTGCTTTCTGCATTCGGAATAAAGCGCTCGATGATGCCTTATCGCGAACATAATATGCGCACCGCAGCGGAATTCATAATCGAAAAGCTGAAAGAGGGGCTGTCCTGCGCCGTCATTACCGACGCCGGAATGCCGGGGATATCCGATCCCGGCGCCGAGCTTGTTTCGGCCTGCGTCGACGCCGGGATTTCGGTTAGCTGTGTGCCGGGGGCGAACGCCGCGCTTACCGCTCTTGTCCTTTCCGGGCTTGACACAAGCCGGTTCGCTTTCGAGGGATTTCTTTCCGATGCCGGCAGGACGTCAAAACAGAAGCAGCGCCTCTCCGATATCGCGTCGGACACCCGCACCCTGATTTTTTACGAATCTCCGCACAGGCTCCCTGCAACTCTGGGGCTTTTAAAAGAAGCATTCGGAAACCGCAAAATCGCTGTCTGCCGCGAGCTTACCAAACTTAACGAGGAGATCCGGCGCTGTGATATCGACGGTGCAATCTCTTACTTTGAATCTAATGAGCCGAGGGGGGAATTCGTTCTCGTCGTCGAGGGAAGGCAGGCGGGGAATGAATTCTGGCGCAGCATGACGCCGCGGGAGCACGCCGAATATTACATGGAAAATCTGGGGCTTTCAAAAAACGACGCCTGCAAAGCCGCCGCCCGCGACCGCGGAGTTTCAAAAAGCGAGATCTACCGCGAGTTCATCGAAAAATACGAATAAAAATTTATATTACCATGAAAACCGAAAAAAACAAAAGTCCATATGTGACAAAGCAGCGCCGGATTATTCTCTCCTTTCTCGAAGAGCAGCGCGGGCGGCATTACAGCGCGCTCGAAATCTCCGATCGGCTGAAGGAAAGAGGGGAATCCATCGGTCAGGCGACGGTTTACCGCTCCCTCGAAAAGCTGGAAAGCGAGGGGCTTGCCTGCCGCCTTTACAGCGGCGAAGGTCAGCCGGCCTGCTGGATGCTCTGCGAAAAAGACGGCGACGCCGGTGAGCGGCATTATCATCTGGTATGCCGCAAATGCGGCGGGCTTACGCACATCGAGTGCGAATATCTCGAAAAACTTGCGCCGCATATTCTGGCAGAACACGGATTTACCCTTGACCCATTCTGCAACGTGCTTTACGGCCTCTGCCGCAGCTGCAGCTCCGATGAATAAATTTTCGCTCTTTCCCTTACTTTCGGGAAAGGGCATTTTTGTTTGTGTACCGAACAAATCCCATATATTTACAAATTTGTCTTTTAATCGTTGCGGCCGCATGATATAATGATATAATGTAAGATAATATTTACGCGCTCATTGTTTGTCCGACGTTCGGCGGCAGCTTCTGCGGCGCGAATTTTCATAAAGCAGGTTAATTTAATATATGTCAAAAAACTTATTCGAACTCATCTTCGGAACTTATTCGGAAAGACAGATAAAAAAGCTGATCCCGACGGTCGACGCAATCGAGGCGCTCGCCGACGCATATAAGAAAAAAACCGACGAGGAGCTTCGCGCTGTCATAGCGGAACAGAGACGTGCCGTTGAAGCCGGCGCCTCGCTCGATGATGTCCTGGTCGAAACCTTCGCCGCTGTCCGCGAAGCGGCCGACAGAGTTTTAGGCAAGCGCCCCTTCCGCGTTCAGCTGATGGGCGGCATCGTCCTGCATCAGGGGCGGATCGCCGAAATGAAGACCGGTGAAGGAAAAACCCTTGTCGCAACAATGCCGGCGGTTTTAAATGCGCTTTCCGGCAAGGGCGTTCATATCGTCACCGTAAACGAATACCTCGCAAGGATCGGCATGGAGGAGATGGGAAGGGTCTATAACTTCCTCGGCCTCACCTGCGGTCTTATAATCCGCGACCAGACCCGTCAGGAAAAGCAGGCTGCATACGGCGCCGATATAACCTACGGCACCAATAACGAGTTCGGCTTTGACTATCTGCGCGACAATATGGTCATCTACAAGGAGCAGATGGTTCAGCGCGGCCACAACTTTGCGATTGTCGACGAAGTCGACTCGATCCTGATAGACGAAGCGCGGACGCCGCTTATCATCTCCGGCGAAGGTGAAGAATCGACGGAAATGTATGTCAAAGCCGACAATTTCGTCCGCACCCTCCGCGAGTTCCGCATAAAGGAAGTCGACGACAAGCAGGAGACCGATGATGTCGACGCCGACTATATCGTCGACGAAAAACAGAGAACCACCCTGCTCACCGCCTCCGGAATCGCCAAAGCCGAGAAATTCTTCAATGTGGAAAATCTTTCCGACCCGGAAAACTCGGCGCTTCAGCACCACGTTCAGCAGGCGGTCCGCGCTCACGGCATAATGCACGATGAGATCGACTATGTCGTCAAAGAAAACGAAGTTCTGATCGTCGACGCCTTCACCGGCCGCCTAATGCCCGGCCGTCGCTTCAACGACGGTCTGCATCAGGCGATCGAAGCAAAGGAGCGGGTAACCGTTCAGAAGGAGAACAAGACACTTGCGACGATAACCTTCCAGAACTATTTCCGTTTTTATACAAAGCTTTCCGGCATGACCGGAACCGCCAAGACCGAAGAAGACGAATTCCGCGAGATATATAATCTGGACGTCGTCGAGATACCGACGAATATGCCGATGATCCGCATCGATCATCCGGACGCCGTCTATAAAAGCAAAAAAGGCAAAAACGACGCGATTATCCGGCAGATAAAGGATTGTCACCAAAAGGGTCAGCCGGTGCTCGTCGGAACCGTTTCAATCGAAAAGTCGGAGGAGCTTTCAAGGCTGCTCAAGCTCGACGGAATTGAGCACACCGTACTCAACGCCAAATACCATGAGCGCGAAGCGGAAATCGTCGCCGGCGCCGGCCGTATCGGCACCGTCACCATCGCGACCAACATGGCGGGGCGCGGCACCGACATCATGCTCGGCGGCAATGCCGAGTTTATGGCAAAGCAGGATATGAAGCGGCAGGGATACACCGACGAAATGATAGCCTCCGCCGTTTCCGCCGCCGAAACCAAGGACGAAGAAATACTCGCATCAAGACAAGTCTTCCGTGAGCTTTATGCGAAATATAAAGCGGAGGTGGCTCCGCTTGCAAAGCAGGTCTGCGATGCGGGAGGTCTGTTCATCATCGGCACCGAGCGACATGAAGCCCGGCGAATCGACAACCAGCTCCGCGGCCGCTCCGGCCGTCAGGGCGACCCCGGCGAATCCCGCTTCTTCCTCTCCCTCGAAGACGATCTCATGCGTCTGTTCGGCTCCGAGCGCGTCATCGGCATGGTTGAGCGCCTCGGACTTGAGGAAGATCAGCCGATCGAAGCGAATATTCTTACAAACTCGATAGAAAACGCACAGAAGCAGCTTGAAGCGCAGAACTTCGCCCGCCGCCGCAACGTCCTTGAATACGACGACGTTATGAACCAGCAGCGGACGCTGATTTACAAGCAGCGAATGGAAGTCCTTGACGGCATGGACATCAGGGACGAGATCATCTCGATGATACATAACTTCATCGACGGCACCGTCGATGCCATCTGCGCCGACGAAAATCCTGAAAACTGGCCGCTTGCGCAGGTAAAGGCTGAAATGCCGTCAATGCTGATAATCGAAGGCGACTGGAACTTCACAAAGGAACAGAGAAGCTCTCTTACAAGGGACTATCTGAAGCAGCTGCTGCATGACCGCGCCGCCGAAGCCTACAGGGAAAAAGAGGAGCTGTTCGGAGAAAAGATCCGCGAAGTCGAGCGGGTGGTGCTGCTGCGCTCCGTCGACTCGGAGTGGATGATACATATCGATGCGATGGACGACCTGAAAGACAGCGTCGGGCTAAACGCCTATGCGCAGAGAAAGCCTATCGACGAATACCGTCTGCTCGGCGCCGATATGTTTGATGAAATGGTTGCGAATATTCACGCAAAGACGGTTCGCATGATTTACTCGGTCGTGCCGCGAAGCGAAGTGCGGCGGGTCGAGGTTGCGCATATCACCGGAGAGGGGCTTGAAGGACAGCGCTCTCAGCCGTCAAAAGCAGGCGGAGGAGCGCCGCCGCTGCCGGTCGCCGGTCAGACGGTCAGGATAAAGACACCCGAAGGTGAAAAGCTCGTAAAACTTACCGAAGAACAGGCGTCTCAGCTCCGGGAGCAGATAAAAAGCGGAGCGCTGAAGCCTTCCGGCGGCGAGGCTCCGCGTCCTGCGGGCGGTCTTTCGGATACACCGGGATTTGACCCGGTAAAAGGCACTTATATGGGCAAAAAGATAGGCCGCAACGACCCCTGCCCCTGCGGTTCCGGCAAGAAATACAAGAAATGCCACGGTCTTTCCGACGGCAGCGGCAGCTGACATGGGTTTCGGTCTGCTTTTCATCGCCCACCTTACGCTGTTTTTCTGCCGGGGGGTGGATGTTTTTCCCGACGTTTTGGGATATCTGCTTATTCTTGCCGCTTTAACAAAGCTGCGCCCGTATGCGCCCCGGCGTTTCGGTGCCGCCGTATACCTGATTTATGCAGCGCTGCCGGTATCGGCTCTGAATGACGGGCTGGGTATTTATCTTGCGATAACCAAGTCCGATCCGACCTTGTTCAAGACCGTCGTATCGGCGCTTTCGGCTGCTTTGATGCTTGCGGTATATGTCTTCATAATCCTCGGGATAATTTATATCGCACGGGATGTAAGCAATTACAAAGTCGAGCGCCGGGCTTTGCGCTCCCTTGTTTATACGGCGATTTTCGCCGCAATGAGCGTTATCTCGATGATGTCGGCGCTGATGCCGCCTGATGCCGGCGCCGCGTTCAATTCGATGTATATTCTTTA
>JAAZGC010000286.1 GCA_012511425.1 Clostridiales bacterium
CGAAATTCCGCCGGACGCAAAAAAATATGCCGTTCCGGTAAGCTCGATAATTGATTTCGACGACTTCGCCGACAATCTGGAGGAAGATTACGCCGTCCTGCGCCTCGACTCGCAGGAAGACGCGGACGCCCTCAAAGAAAACCTCCTCTCGCTGAATATGCCCCTCTGCCTCACCGGCGATCAGGACGCCATAGCGGAGTTTACGAGGGTGTATTGCGGAAAAGTGGTTTTAATGTGTTGAATAGTGCAGAGCACTATTCACGAATATTTCCTTCGGAAATATATCGCCGCCGGATGGTTCAGTCATTATCGGTGTTTTTTCTAATGGCAGGTGAATAACCGCAGAGCGGTTATTCTGCGAGTTTTGCTTTGCAAAACATCGTGTTTCGGTTTTTTGCCGAAACCGTTTTATTTGGGCTGCCGAGCAATTGTTTGCATTAAATTTGTTTACAAAATAATTCGGATCAGCTATTGACATTTATTTCTTAATAGTATATAATGTCACTAGTAACCAATCAAGGAGATTTAAGTTGATCAGGCGAAAGACAATTCAATGCGCTTTGGTTCTCGATGCGGTTAATGAACTGAAGTCTCATCCGACTGCCGATGAAGTTTACGACTTTATCAGAAAAAAACATCCGGCGGTCAGCAGAACGACGGTTTATCGCAATCTTGCGCGCCTCTGCGAAACGGGGGATATCAGAAAAGTCGAAGTCCCCGGTTCGGCCGACCGTTTCGACCACCTGCCGAAAGGGCATTATCACGTGAAATGCACCGTTTGCGGCCGCGTCGCCGATGTGGATATGGACTATATCACCGATATGGAAAACGGAATCAAGAACTCCCGCGGTTACGAAATAACCGGATACGAAATGATCTTCAAAGGCGTCTGCCCCGATTGCGGCTACCGACGCTGCGGCAGGACGGAGCCGAAGAAGAAACCGACGGCTTAACCGGCCGAATTGCCTTGAGCTTCCGGAAATACCGCCTGCCGCACGGCTTTCCGGAGTTTTACGGACGGCCGAACTTTATTCAAAAAGGAGAACAATCATGAGAAGCATCACAACGTTTGATATCCAGTATGCGCACAGATTTTACGGCTTCAGGGGGGAAGCGCAGTACCTTCACGGCCATACCGGCACTCTGACAATCGAAGTCGAAGACAGCGTCAACGCCGGCGTCAACATGGTCTTCCCCTGCAACGAAATCAAGAAAACCGCATGGGATGTGCTGAAAAACTTCGACCACGCGCTCGTCCTGCGTGAAGACGACCCGCTGCTGCCGGCCATCCTCGATGTTTACGAAAAACAGGGGATCCGGGACGGCGCACCGACCAACACGATGAAGGGTCCCGCCTTCAAAACCGAGCTTGCGGAAGCTTATCCCGACTGCCGCCTTGTCGTCACCAAAGAGACGATGACGGTCGAAGGAATGATCAAGATGGTTTACGAACTTCTGAAAGATAAGCTGAAGATAGCCAAACTCACCTTCACCAGCGGCGACAACGCGGCATCCGAAACATATCTGCCCGTCGGAAGCTTCGACCGCTGCCCCTGCTGCGGCATAGCCCTCGGCGAAGACGGCATCTGCCCCAAATGCGGCTGCAGAAAAAAATAATCCGACCGCCTTGCAGCGGCACAGCCGTTAACGGGTTTTGCGACGGCAAAACTTTAATCGGAAAATAATGCGGCACTGCCGCAGGCGTCACATCTCCGGAGATGTGACGCTTTTTTTCAGCTGCCGGATCCGTAAAGCCGTCAGATTCCCCGGAATTGCCGCAATATTATGTTGTTTTCGTGAACGATATTGATTACAAATAATAAAATCCGCGATATATATATTTTTAACCATACTTTTCCACATACTCAACATAGTTTTCCACAAGCTGAGGGCTTGTAACTGCTGACTTATGTGGAAAACACAAAAAAACCCGGCAAACAAATTTCAACCGGAAAATAATATATTTGATTTTTTATCGGCGGATTATAAAATTTAACATTCTTTGCAACTGAAAACAGTTGC
>JAAZGC010000287.1 GCA_012511425.1 Clostridiales bacterium
GAGCTCCGCGCCGCCGTCTCCGACGCCCACGCCGCCGGGAAAAAGGTATATCTTACCCTCAATATCCTGGCAAGAGATGAGCAATACGAAGAAATCGCCGAATTCCTCGGCGAAATCGCCGATATCCCGCTCGATGCCTTTATCGTCGCCGCCCCCGGCGTAATCCGGCTTATAAAGGAAATGCGCCCCGACGCGGTCATTCATGTTTCGACCCAGGCTTCTGTCGTCTCGGCGTATGACTGCGAAGTCTATAAATCACTCGGCGCAAGCCGCGTGGTGCTGGCGCGGGAGCTTTCGCTCGAACAGATAAAGCGGCTGCGCGAAAAAACGGATATCGAGCTTGAAGTCTTCGTTCACGGCTCGATGTGCGTCAGCTACTCCGGTCTCTGCCTTTTATCCGAGCATCTCTGCGGCAGAGACGCAAATCAGGGCGCCTGCGCCCAGTCCTGCCGCTGGCAATGGCGGCTGACTTCGCCATCCGCCGAACCCGACATCGGTGTTTCAGCCGACAAATTTACCGTGCCGGGTGGGAATGTCTTCCCGAATATCCCCGAAGGCGAACCGCTGTTTGCGCTTGAAGAAAAAAAGCACAAGGGAGAGAGATACCCTATCGGCGAAGACGAATACTGCACATTCATAATGAGCTGCCGCGACCTCTGCATGATTGAGCATATCGCAGACCTTGCCGAAGCGGGGATCGACAGCCTTAAGATCGAGGGCAGGGTAAAGTCGGCGTATTACACCGCCGTTACGACCAACGCCTACCGCATCGCTGTCGACAACTTCGCCGCCGGCCGCCCGTTCGACCCGGCGCTGCTCGACGAAGTGCAGAGCGTCTCGCACAGGGATCTCGGCACCGGCCATTTTTACGGCAGAGCCGGGGTCTGCGAGCATGAGGGATACCTCCGCGACTGCATCTATCTCGCCGTCGCCGCGTCTGACGCCGCCGCATATGAACCGGCGAAATTCTTTCAGCGCAACAAAGCCGCAAAGGGCATGAAAGCCCGTCTCGTCACACCCGGCAGGACGGGGCAGCCGTTCATATTCGGCGAAATGAGAAATGAAGACGGCGAGCCAATCGATTCGACCCCGCACGCCGAAATGGTATATTATACCGCGCTTCCTTATCCGGTCAGAAGAGGAGACATTCTCCGCGGAGAAGCCGCTGCGGAGGAATGAATCACCGAGTCTGCCGCAATCAAAAATGAAAAATCACGCAAAGCATTTGCCCTGCGTGATTTTTTGATTCAAATTGTCAATTTCAACTATGAAAAACCGTTTTAACGATTATTTCTTCTTGGTTACGAGCACAGCGCATCCGAACGCCGCAACGGCGGTGACTACGATAAGCGCAGTCATGTCGGCGGTCTGCGGAGCAGCAGCGGGAGCGGCGGCAGCGGGAGCCGGTTCGGCAACCGGAGCCGGTTCGGCAGCGGCTTCAGCGGCTTCAACCGGAGCTTCTTCAACTACAACTACGGGCTCGGGTTCCGCGGCGGCAGCAGCGGCAGCGGCCTTGGAATAGCCGTAAAGCTCGACTTCGCCGACGTCACCGTGGGTAAACTCGTTGTAGTAACGATAGTAGCGGAAGGAAGGTTCCTTTATCTTAAACTGATCGGCGGGAATCTCATACCACTTGAATTCCTCAGCCTCTCCCTCGCTTATCCAGATGAGTTCCCAGTTCTCGCCGTCGTTGGAGCCGTTAATTTCGGCGCCGTCAAAACGGGGGAGCTGGCCGTCACGAGGATGGATAGCAATGTAGGTAAGGACATACTCTTCGCCTGCGTCGATTCCGGCATAGCCGTCGCCGGTGCCGAGCGGGTCAAAGAAGGTTATCGGGTCGCCGTCAAACGCAGCGGCTCTTCCGGTGTCGGCGTTTTCGCCCCAGCCTGCCTCAAGACCGATAAGCTCGCCTTTAATAATGGCGGAGCCTTCCGGCGGGGTGATTCCGGAGCCCGGATATCCTTCGCCTACGCCTTCCGCAAAGGAAGCGATTGAGAGGACGAGCGCCAGAGTGATCGCGAGTACAATCAGTTTTTTCATGATGACACATCTCCTGAATAATTTTAATAATGCACCGTTGTTCGGAGCTTACGGAGATATTATATCACACAAAATGTGATATGTCAACAACAATATTCTTAAAATAGAGATTATTTTAAGAAAAACGAAAAAGAACCGAAACAAAAAATCACGGAAAGCCGAAACTTTCCGTGAACTAATTCTGAATTGTCAAATCAACCGCAAATTCCTGTTGAAAATATCGGAACCTGCCGTTAATTATGTTAAGAATCCGGTAAGCTTCGAGACAAGGAGAAGCTATTACTTTCTCTTCTTCGAAACTATGACGGCGGAGCCGAGAGCCATAACGGCGGCAGCGACTGCAAGAGCGGTCACGTCGGCGGTCTGCGGAGCGGCAGCGGGAGCGGCGGCAGCGGGAGCAGCTTCGGCAACCGGAGCCGGTTCGGCAGCGGGTTCTGCGGCGGCTTCAACCGGAGCTTCCTCGACTACGGGCTCGGGTTCTGCGGCAGCGGCAGCAGCAGCGGTCTTGGAATAGCCGTAAAGCTCGACTTCGCCTACGTCGCCGTGCTGAAGCTCATTATAATAACGATAGTAGCGATAGCTCGGTTCTTTGATCTTGAACTGATCGGCGGGTATCTTCTGCCAATCCCATTCGGCGGCTTCTCCCTCTTCGTTCATCCAGATGAGATCCCAGTTCTCGCCGTCGTTGGAGCCGTTGATTTCGGCGCCGTCGTAGCGGGCGTTCCAGTTTTCGCGGGGGTGAATTACGATGTAGGTAAGAACATACTCTTCGCCTGCATCGATGCCTGCATAGCCGTCTCCGACGCCGAGCGGGTCAAAGAAGGTGAAGATATCACCGTCAAATGCGGCGGCTCTGCCGGCGTCGGCATTTTCGCCCCAACCGTTTTCGTTGCCGATAAGCTCGCCCTTGATAATGGCGGAGCCTTCCGGCGGGGTAAATCCGGAGCTCGGATAAGCTTCGCCGACGCCTTCCGCGACGGAAGCGACGGTAAGAACGAGCGCCAGCATAAATGCAAAAGCAATTAATTTTTTCATGGAAATGCACTCCTTAAAAATAATATTTTGCACCGTTGTTCGGAGCTTGTAATAATTATAACATACAAAATACGGTATGTCAATAATAATGTTTGCAAAATAAAGGGATTATTTTAAAAAACCCGAAAAACAAAAATAACAAAAACCACGGAAACCCGAAACATTCCGTGGTTTTCCCCAGAATGTCAAATTAATCGCAAGCGGGTATTGATTTTTTTGGAACCTGATGTTAACCGGATAAAGATTCCGCAGGTTCCGGCAGAAAAATCCGGGAGTTATCTTCTCTTTTTTGAGATGATAACCGCTGAGCCGAGAGCCATTACGGTCGCCGCAATGACAAGCGAAAGGGTGTCGGATGTCTGCGGGGCGAGAGCCGGGGCA
>JAAZGC010000036.1 GCA_012511425.1 Clostridiales bacterium
AAGATGATCTGCATTCTCGGCCGTATATCTCTCAGCCGATGCTGATTCAACGAATAGACATCCTCTCCGTCAAAAAGCACTTCTCCGGCGGTCTTTCGTACAAGGCGGAGTATGGTCCGTCCGACCGTGGTTTTTCCGCAGCCGGAGTCGCCGACAAGTCCCATGGTCTGACCTTTTTTGATCGAAAAAGTTACTCCGTCGACTGCTTTAACATACCCGGTAATACGGGAGAAAAGTCCGTTTCTGATCGGAAACCAGGTTATAAGATCGGCGACTTCGATTATGTTATCATTGCTGTGAACGATAGCTTTTGCCGCATTGTTTGCGGTATTCATATTTTCGCTCATTTGCTGCCGCCTTTCTCTGTATTGGTTTCGATGCGGGATTTTATATCGTTCTCATAAAGCCAGCAGCTGACCTTGTGAGTTTCGCTGATGCTTATAAACGGAGGATAAGCGCCGTCGCAGCGCGCAATGCAGGAGGAGCAGCGATCCTTGAAATAACAGTAATCCGGCATATCGATAGGGTTGGGAACATTGCCGGGAATGTTGTAAAGCCTGTCGACCCGGCGATTTATAACCGGTTTCGATTTCATAAGTCCGAGGGTGTAAGGATGCCGCGGATCCTTGAAAATATCCATTGAGGTACCGCTTTCGATAACCCGTCCGGCATACATAACGACGACATAGTCCGCCATCTCGGCGATGACGCCCAGGTCATGGGTTATCAGCATGATTGAGCTGTTAATCTTTTCTTTGAGGGTTCGAAGCAGATCGAGGATCTGCGCCTGTATCGTAACGTCGAGAGCCGTCGTCGGCTCATCGGCAATGATCAGCGAAGGGGAGCAGGCAAGCGCCATGGCTATCATGACTCTCTGACGCATACCGCCGGAAAGTTCGTGCGGATACATTTTATAAACGCCTTCGGCATTTGCGATACCGACGGTTTGCAGCATTTCTACAGATCGATTCTTGACATCTTCCTTAGACATATCGGGATTATGCAGCGCAATGACTTCATCAAGCTGCATTCCGATCCTGAAAACCGGGTTAAGCGAAGTCATCGGCTCCTGGAAGATCATGCTGATCCGGTTGCCGCGGATCTTCTGCATATGCTTTATCGGTACTTTTGCGATGTTGACTGCCTTATCTCCCAGGTTGAAGCGCATCTCTCCCTTGACGATCTGTCCCTGAGGACGCTGCAGCAGCTGCATTATCGAAAGGGAGGTAACCGATTTTCCGCAGCCGGATTCGCCGACTATTCCGACTGTTTTACCGCGCGGAACTTCAAAGCTTACTCCGTCGACGGCCTTTACCGTTCCGACATCGGTAAAGAAATAGGTATGAAGATTATCGACTTCGAGAATGTTATTTTTGTCGTGCATCTCGGTCGTATATTCTTCGGGAGAAATATTCTTCCGGTTATATTCCTTTTCGAAAGCGGAGACGATCTTGCGGTTCCGGCGGGAAATCTCCCGGGACTCCTTCGCCGTAAGGTAGTTTACGTTTTTTACCGCCGCTTTGGTTTTGACTTCGCTTTCGTTATTCTGTATATTCATTTCGTCTTTATCTGGCATGATATTCTGACCTCATTTGTTGTTTTCGTCTTATTTCAATGGTCATCTCTTCATCTTCGGGTCGAATGCATCGCGCAGACCGTCGCCGATGAAGTTGAATCCAAGCACCGTTATAAGGATCAGAAGACCTGCGGGTATCCAGGCAAAGGTGTAGTTTGTCAGAACATAGCTGTCGTTTACCGCATTGACGATGTTTCCCCATGAAGCATAGGGATACTTGACTCCCAAGTTAAGGAATGACAGCGTGGCTTCGGTAAGAATTACCGAACCGAGACCCATTGTGGCATAAACTATCAGCTGAGGGATAACGTTTGGGATGAGGTGATGGAAGATACGCCTGCGGGTAGACATACCCAGCGCTTCTTCGGCAAGCATGAATTCCTGCTCGCGGAGCGAAAGTATCTGACCTCTGACAACACGGGCAATGCCGGTCCAGCCTGTAATACCGAGCACCACCATCAGAAGATAGATACGCAGGGTGGGGTCGATTTTCAGCGTGCCCATGATGGTACCGAGTATGATATAAAGCGGCAGCGTTGGGATGCAGTTCATCGTATCGACGATACGCATGATGATGGTATCCGGTATCCCGCCGAAATATCCGGAGATGCCGCCCATTATAACGCCGATTACCATTTCTATCAAAATAACGACAAATCCGATTGAAAGCGAGATTCTTCCGCCGTACATAAGACGGGTAAGCATATCCATTCCGGCGCCGTTAGTGCCCACCCAGTGCTTTAAAGAGGGGGAAGCATACGTGTCAAGCAGGTCGACTTCGGTAACAGACTGGATAGTAAATTCCATGTCCCGGCGGATAACGGTATATTCGATCTCTTCGCCGCTTTCGTCGGCCATTGTAAAGGTTTCGGCGTTTTCAACGATAGCTTTTTCCACGGCGTCGCGGAAAGGTATGCTGATAAACCGTCCGGCGG
>JAAZGC010000288.1 GCA_012511425.1 Clostridiales bacterium
CAGTATAAGCCGGAAGAAGCAAAACTTTTTACCGAGCTTGCCGAATATTTCAAATCAATTACTTCGGCTCCGGAAGATGCAACAATCGAAGCGCTTTCGGAATCGTTGAAAAAAGACATTGACGATTATCCGACCGTCAGAGCAGCAGCCGACAAAGATAAAGACCGCGGTGCCGCAAGGGTTTGCGTCTGGGGAGAAAAAGTCACAAGGATGCTTTCATCAATATTGGATCGCTATCTGAAAGAAGGCAATTCAATGTTTGAAGGTAATGATATCTGGATTTGTACAGTATGCGGGTTTATATACATCGGTGAAACCCCTCCGGATCTTTGCCCGGTATGCAAGGTAGAGTCATGGAAATTTAATAAGAGCGAGGGGAGGATATAACAATGAAAAAATACGCAGTCAGAAATCTCCGGCTCTGTACCAAAGATTGTCTCTGCCTTTATGTCTGTCCGACCGGAGCTACCGATACGGAGAATTCGATAATCGAAGTCGCAAAATGCACCGGATGCGGTGATTGCGCAGCTGCCTGTCCGAGCGGTGCAATCAGCATGATGCCGTATGAACTCCCGCCTCAGCAGGAGAAAACCGAATCAGTTGTCAGCGACCTTAATTCAATGGCGGACAGCAAAACAAAAGAAGAAATTTTAGCCGAAAAATTATCCGAAACCGACGATGATATTCTTTACCGCCTCATGAAAGCGGCGGCGATGTCCCAGAGACTGGTCGCTGAAGATATAATGCGTGAAGCCGGTTATATGCTGCCTCAAAGCAACAACACGCACGAGCTTCTGCAGCAGCTTTTAAGCAATCCGCCTTCATCCGATTTCCCGGTTAACACGGCAAAGCGCCTGTTAAATATACTCGAAAACAACGATAAAAACAAAAAGAAAGAGGTTATATCAATGAAAACTTACAAATGTCTCGTATGCAACAAGGTCTTTACCGTTGAAGACGGAGTTGAGCCCGTATGCCCCGTATGCGGCGCCAAAGGCGATAAGCTTGTCGAAGTGAATCCCTACTACGGCACTCAGACAGAAAAGAATCTCCATGAAGCTTTTGCCGGCGAGTCAATGGCACGCAACAAATATACCTACTTCGCTTCGACGGCTAAAAAGGCCGGTTTTGAACAGATCGCCGCTCTCTTCCTGAAGACTGCCGAAAACGAAAAAGAGCATGCAAAAGTATGGTTCAAAGAGCTCAACGGTATCGGCGATACCGCAGCCAACCTTGAAGCTGCAGCCGAAGGCGAAAACTACGAGTGGACCGAGATGTATGAGAATTTTGCAAAAACCGCCGAAGAAGAAGGCTTCACCGCTCTTGCGAAGAAGTTTAGACTCGTTGCGGCAATCGAAAAGCATCATGAAGAAAGATATCTCGCTCTTTTGAAGAATGTCGAACTGGCTCAGGTATTTGAAAGAGAAGAGCCCAAGGTCTGGGAATGCCGCAACTGCGGTCATCTCGTGGTAGGTGAAAATGCTCCTCAGATCTGCCCTGCCTGCAATCATCCTCAGGCATACTTTGAGATCAACTGCGAAAACTATTAATTCATAAACAATACGAATAACAGGAGAAAAACCTATGGATATGAAGTTCTACATCTGCTCCAAATGCGGCAAGATCGTTGCCCTTGTCAAAGACAGCGGAGTTCCGATTTTCTGCTGCGGCATCCCGATGGATGAGATAGTTCCGGGTACCACCGATGCTTCAACAGAGAAGCATGTGCCGGTTTATAAAGTTGAAGGCAATAAAGTCTATGTAAAAGTCGGCTCTGTTGATCATCCGATGGTTCCCGAACACTATATCGAGTGGGTTTCCCTTCAGACGAAACTCGGCAACCAGAGAAAACCGCTTAAGCCGGGTGATGAACCGAAAGTCTGCTTCTCAGTCTGCGATGGCGACGAAGTAGTAGCGGTATATGCTTACTGCAACCTGCACAGCCTCTGGAAAGCGTAAAATCATTTAAAAAAGCCGCCGTCTTTATGACGGCGGCTTTTTTGTTTATTCATGTAAATTAAATCGGAATTGTTGATATAAAATCGAACATCCTCTTTACTTTTCCGACAAATGCTGTTATAATAATACACGGTGATAAAATTACGGCATTGTGCGTTTGATTTTACGGTTTATTGATAAAATCATCAGATATGCGATTCAGGGATAATGCAAATGAATAAAAGAAAAATTTTAGCGGCTTTTTTGCTTGCATCTATAATTTCAGCAATTTCTTCATGCTCAGGTTCCAATGAACCCGTAACCGATATTCTGCTGACGGAAGCTGCCGATACCGCGCAAATAATTGAAACAGCAGCAGAAACGGAAGGCACAAATCTTGAACTGCGTGATTTGGAAGGTGCCGAATTCAGCATACTCAATTTAAGTGATAAAGGTCGGTGCTGGAATCACCTCCAGATGGTTGCTGAAGATGAAAACGGAGATACCATTAACGACGCGATTTACACAAGAAATCTGAATCTGTCCGAGCGGATAAATATCGCAATCAAATCCGATGACGCGGAAGATCCGGAAAGCAAACTATCAAAATCGGCTTCAAGCGGAGATAATGCTTACAACATTGCATATGTCAGAG
>JAAZGC010000289.1 GCA_012511425.1 Clostridiales bacterium
GCGGCGCAGCGCACCTCCGATATGGTGCTCGGAGAGCTTGAGCGGCTGAAACGCGAAAAGGAATCGGAACGCTTCGCCCTCGAGCTTGAAGAAGGCAGAAGGGCAATCCGCTCTGCTCTTCGCGAGACGGAAGATATCGTCAATCCCGCAAGGGAGCGGACGGCGGATGACTATGTGCTGCCGCGCCCGCTCAAAAAGGGAGATGAAGTCGTACTTATCAATATAGGCGCAAAGGGCATAGTTACCGAGGAGCCGGGAGATGACGGCATTGTCTCGGTGCGAGCCGGTATAATAAATACCAAAACAACCGAAAAAAACCTCATGCTTGCCTCCGATGCTGAGGAATACGGCATTGCGGGCACTCAGAAAGAAAAAAAGAAAAAAACCATTTCCGATTATAAGGTCAGCGTCGTCCGGGATTTCAAGATGGAGCTTGATCTCAGAGGCATGACCGGTGAAGAGGGCTGGTCGGCGGCAGACAAATACCTCGACGAAGCCCGCATCGCATCGGTAAACAGCGTAACCTTGATCCACGGCAAGGGAACCGGCGCTCTAAAAAAGGCGATCTGGCAGTACCTCAAAGGGGATCCAAGGGTAAAATCCTTCCGCCAGGGAGTGTACGGCGAAGGGGACAGTGGAGTAACCGTAGTTGAGCTTAAATAAATACAGTCGAATTTATTCGGGGAGATTAAAAAATGGCTATTTATCTCGGAGCGCAGCTTTACACCGTGCGTGATTTCATGAGAGACGAAGCGGCTTTCGCGGCGACGCTTAAAAAGATTGCCGGAATCGGATACAAGTATATTCAGGTATCCGGCGCGGGCGACGTTTCGGCTCGGTGCATCAAAGACGAGGCGGAAAGAAACGGCCTCGGAGTAGTGCTTACCCATACCGACTCGAAACGCATCAGAGAAGAAACCGACAAAGTCATCGCCGACCATGACCTGTTTTCCTGCAAAGGGATCGGCGTCGGCGGGATGGGCGGCGGCTACGGCTTTGACGCCGACGGCATCGACCGCTTCACATCCGACATGGCGCCGGCGGTCGAAAAGATCAAGGCGGCAGGCAAGGTCTTCCTTTATCACAACCACCGCAACGAATTCACAAAAATCGACGGCAGATACGCGATAGAGCGGATGCTTGACAACACCGATCCGGAAGGCTTCAAGCTGACCCTTGATATCTTCTGGGCGGCATACAGCGGCATTGACTGCGCCGATTTCATCCGCAGATATCATGACCGCATATACTGCACCCACCTTAAAGACATCGCGATCCGCGGCGGCGAAGCCGTCATGACCGAAGTGCTTGAAGGCAACATCAATTTCGACCCCGTCATCGATATGTGCAAGAAATACGGAATTGAGTGGCATCTCGTCGAGCAGGACGACACCTACGGCCGCGACCCGTTCGAGTCTTTGAAGATAAGCTACGATAACCTTACCGAAAGATACGATTTCAGATAGGAGGCAGAGAATGGCAACTTTTGAACTTGCCGCGTTTGCGGACGAATATTCCCCCGATTTTGACGAACAGATAAAAGGGCTCCTTGAAAACGAAATTTACTGCATGGAGATCCGCGGCGTCAACGGCCGAAATATCGACTCGGTTTCCTGCGATGAAGCGGCTGAACTCCAGAAGAAACTTGCCGCAAACGGCATCCGGGTTTCGTCGGTCGGCTCCCCGCTCGGAAAGATAGATCTGAAAGACGATTTTGCAAAACACCTCGAAAAAGAAAAGCATATAATCGAGCTTGCGCACATTTTTAACTGCGACAGAATCCGTATGTTCAGCTTTTATCACGAAGGCAAAACACCAAAAGAAGCGCGGGGCGAAGTAATGTATCGGCTCGGTGAGATGCTTAAATTGACCGAAGGCGAAAATGTCCTCCTCTGCCATGAAAACGAGCGCGGAATTTACGGCGACGACGCCGAGCGCTGCCTTGATATACAAAAGCAGTTCGATTCAAAGATAAAACTCATTTTTGACCACGCAAACTTCATCTGCGTCGATTGCCAGCCTTATCCCTATGCCTACAATATTCTCAAAGACTATATCTATTATTTCCATATCAAAGACGCGACCGCATCCAAGCGGATGGCACGCGCCGGCCACGGCGTCGGCCGCTTTGCAGAGACTTTCAGAGATATCAATAAATACGACAAGCACTACATTCTGACTGTCGAACCGCATCTGCAGGTCTTTGAGGGACTTGCCGAGCTTGAAGGGAAGGGCGGCAAGCTTATAAACGATCAGTATCCCTCCCGCGCAGCCGCCTTCAAAGCTGCCTGCGACGCAATCAAGGCAGTTCTCGCAAAAGCCGCGGGTTAATTTCATGGATAAATCATATCGGAGGTGTCTGTTTTGTCAAGTTATAAAATGCTCGCCATAGACTTAGGAGCATCGAGCGGTCGCGGTATCATCGGCCGTTTTGACGGAGAACGGCTCACGCTTGAAGAAAATCACCGTTTCAAAAACGAGCCGGTAAATATAGCCGGGACCTTCAGCTGGGATGTTCTGCGGATATTCCACGAGATCAAGGCATCGATAAACAAATGTGCGCTTTCCGACGACAGGGACATAGGCTCGATAGCCATAGACACCTGGGGCGTTGATTACGGCCTGCTCGACAAAAACGGAAAGCTGCTGGCGAATCCAACCCACTACCGTGACAGCCGGACGGACGGCATTCAGCCGTATGCCTTTAATATCGTTCCGAAAGAAGATATATACGGCACAACCGGCATCCAGTTTATGAACCTGAACACGCTGTTCCAGCTCATCAGCGAAATGAGGGACAGCGCCGACCGCTTCCGCATCGCCGACAAGCTTCTGTTCATGCCGGATCTGCTGAACTATTTCCTCACCGGCATAATGAAAACCGAATACACAATCGCCTCTACGGGCTCGATACTTGACGCATCCACCCGGGATTATGCGTGGGATATGCTGGATAAATTCGGAATTCCGAAGAGCATATTCACCCCGCTTGCGCAGCCGGCAACCGAAGTGGGACCGCTTTCGAAGCAGGTGCTGGGCGACGTCGGCGATATCAAGGCAAAAGTCGTTCACGCCGCAGCACACGACACCGCATCCGCCGTAATCGCGGTTCCGGCAAAGGGAGACAGTATTGTTTACATCTCCTCCGGCACCTGGTCGCTGATGGGTACCGAGCTGAAACAGCCGATAATATCCGCCGACAGCTTCAAATACGACTTCACCAACGAAGGCGGCATCAACGGCACGACAAGATTCCTCAAAAACATCATGGGCATGTGGCTCAAAGAAGAATCCAAGCGTCAATGGGCGCGGGAAGGCAGGGAATTTACCCACGATGAGCTCTCCGACGCAGCTCTTGCTTCAAAGCCGCTGCAGTCGATCGTCAATCCCGACGATGCAATCTTCAGTCCTCCCGGCGATATGCCCGGCCGCATCCGCGAATATTGCAAGAAGACGGGGCAGCACGTCCCGGAAAACGAAGGCGAAATCGTCCGCTGCATCTTTGACTCGCTGGCCCTGCGCTACCGCTGGACGGTGAACTGCATCGACGAGCTTATGGGACAGAAGACGCCGTTCATCAACATAGTAGGCGGCGGAACAAAAGAGACATATCTCTGCCAGTTCTGCGCCGACGCCTGCAATCGCCCGGTATATGCCGGCCCCACCGAAGCCACCGCCATCGGCAATCTTGTATCACAGCTTATGGCCGCCGGCGAACTGAAAGATATCCCCGAAGCGCGCCATATGATCCGCAATTCCTTTGAAATAATCGAATATCACCCGAAAGATACCGCAATCTGGGATGAGGGCTACGCCCGCTTCCTCAAGCTGCTTTGATTTACGATAAATATCAGAATCAGAAAGGATATATCAAATGAGCATTAAAGCCGCATATGAGCTTGCGATGGAAAGATATGCCGAACTCGGAGTCGACACCGATAAGGCCATCGCCGAAACCGAACAGATTCCGCTGTCGATACACTGCTGGCAGGCAGACGACGTCCGCGGATTTGAAAATCCGGAGGGAGAGCTCTCCGGCGGAATCCAGACTACCGGAAATTACCCCGGCCGCGCCCGCTCGATAGAAGAACTTCGCGCCGACTTCAATAAAATGGCATCTCTCACCCCCGGCAAGAAAAAGAGAATCTCGCTTCACGCGATTTACCTCGACAGCCCGAAAAAAGTTGAGCGCAACGAGATTGAGCCGAAGCATTTTTCTTCCTGGGTCGATTGGGCAAAACAGTACGGCTACGGCATCGACTTCAACCCGACCTGCTTCTCGCATCCGAAATCCGCATCCGGCTTCACCCTTTCCGATGCCGATAAAGGCGTCCGTGATTTCTGGATCGAGCACTGCATCGCCTGCCGCAAAATAGGCGAATATTTCGGCAAAGAATTAAACGACAGATGCATCCAGAATATCTGGATTCCCGACGGTTTCAAGGATATCCCGGTCGACCGCTTTGCCGCCCGCGCCCGCCTCAAGGATTCTCTTGACAAAGTCATGGCGGTCGAAATAGACAAGCGCTATGATGTCGAATCGGTCGAGTCAAAACTCTTCGGCATAGGCGCAGAAAGCTGCACAATCGGTTCACATGAATTCTATATGGGCTATGCGGTAGCTAACAATATGCTGCTCACCCTCGACTCCGGCCACTTCCATCCGACCGAAGTCATTTCCGATAAGATCAGCTCGGTGCTGACCTTCCTCCCGGAAATGCTGCTTCACGTCTCTCGTCCGGTCCGCTGGGACTCCGACCATGTTGTCATCTTCGACGACGAGCTCCGTGCCATAGCTTCCGAAATAATCCGCAACGGCTTTGAAGACCGCGTATATATCGGCCTCGACTATTTCGACGCCTCGATCAACCGCATTGCGGCATGGACGATAGGCACAAGAAGTATGCAGAAAGCGCTGCTTTATGCCAAACTCGAGCCGACTGCCGAGCTTAAGAAGTTCGAGTTCGAGGGCGATTACACCTCGCGGTTCACAATGCTTGAAACCCTGAAGAGCATGCCGTTCGGCGCCGTTTGGGATATGTATTGCGAAAAATCCGGCGTTCCCGTCGGAGCCGCCGTATTGAAGGAAGTCAAGGAATACGAGAAGAACGTAACCTCAAAGCGCGTCTGATCATTGAAAAATCGCCGGGGAGGATGAATATAAATGACTGAGAGTTTTATTTTCGCCGTAAATACGGTCGTTCCGATGTTCATAATCGTCCTCCTCGGCGGAATACTTAAAAAAATCGGTTTTCTGAAAGATACTTTCTTTGCGCAGAGCGAACGCTTCGTTTTCCGCGTTGCGCTGCCGTCTATGCTCTTTCTTAATATAGTTAATGCGCGCGGTTCCGTCCGCTTCGACGGGAAGTATGTCGCGTTCTGCTGCATCGGCGTCACCGTCTCATTTATCCTGCTCTGCCTCATCGTTCCGATTTTTGTCAAGGACAATGACAAGCGCGGCGCATTTATCCAAGGGTCTTATCGCTCTAATTTCGCAATTTTAGGCACAACGCTTGCTCAAAATATGTTCGGCGAGCCGGGCGTTGTCCAGATAGCGATGATTATGCCGTTTGCGATAACCTTGTATAACTTTTTTGCGGTTTCGATAATGTCCATATTCGCCCCCGAAGACAAAAAGCTGACAAAAGCTCAGATCGCAAAGAACATCGGCAAAAATATCATAACAAATCCTCTGATTATCTCAGTTCTGCTGGCTCTCGTCTTTCTTCTTTTTGACCTGCCCCTGCCGACTCTGGCGAACAAATCGCTGCAATACCTTTCCGACTCATCGATGCCGCTTGCATTGATGGCGCTCGGGGCGAATTTCAGCCTCGAATCGATGAAGGGGAGGTTCCACCTTGCCGTCATCGCGACATTTATTAAAACTGTGCTGCTTGTTGTTATTGCGGTCGGCATCGCAGTCATGATAGGCTACAGAGGGGTTGAACTCGGAATAATCTATATCCTCTTTTCCGGCCCGGCCGCAGTATCAAGCTATATCATGGCGAAAAACATGGAAAGCGATTACCAGCTTGCCGGTCAGATACTGCTTTTGTCCACTCTTGTCTGCACCCTGACGCTTTTCCTCGGGGTTTTCCTGCTCAAATATCTCGCTCTGATCTGAAAATTCTTGCCTTTACCGCTGACGAATCAATATTAACCATTTAAATATAAGGAGATATTCATCAATGAAAAATCTTGAAAAAGAAATCCGCGAACAGCCGGTTACCTTGGCTCAGGTTCGCTCGAAAAACGACGCCGCGCTGAAAGCTTTGGTGGCAGATATCAAAGCTTCCGATATTGACAATGTATATCTCTCTGCCCGCGGTACATCCGACCATGCCGGTATTTATTTTCAGTATCTTCTGGGCGTTTATGCCGGAATCCCGGTAGCTCTCGGAACTCCCTCGGTAGTAACCGCATACGGCGGCAAACTGAAATTCAAAAACGCGGTTGTCATAGGTGTCTCTCAGTCGGGCGCCGCCGCAGACGTGCTTGAAATAGTCAGACGCGGCAACGAAAGCGGCGTCATTACCGTCGCCGTTACCAACAATCTCGACTCACCGCTTGCAAAGGAAGCCAAGCATCACCTTTACTGCGGAGTCGGCAAAGAGACCTCGATAGCCGCTACCAAAACCTTCTCGGCTCAGATGCTGCTTCTCGGATATCTCGCCGCTTACTGGTCCGACTGCAAGGAGCTGCTCGATGCGCTTGACAAGGTGCCTGCCGCCGTCGGAACGCTGCTCGACTATCAACCGGATAAGGTTCTTGAGATGGTCAAGCGCTACCGTTTCCTCGACAGCTCCGTCACACTCGGCCGCGGCTACTGCTACCCAATCGCTCTTGAAGGCGCCTTAAAGATTCTTGAAACCAACCGCGTCCGCATGAAGGGCTATCCGATATCCGACTTCCATCACGGTCCCGTTGCTCAGGTTCACGAAAACGATCTTACAATAGTAATCGCCGCCGGGGGGCCGGTGCTCAACGACGCCAAAGCCATGATAGAAAAGCTCCACGGAGTCGGCTCGGAAGTGCTTATCGTCTCCGACGACGAGGAAACCCTTGCCCTTTCTAAATACAATCTCAGACTTCCGGCGGTCGATGTTGCGTCTCCCGTAACCCCCGATGTCGTCTCCGCATTCACCGCTGCCGTAACGATGCAGCTTATGGCCTGCAAGCTGACGGATATCCGCGATGTCGATCCGGACGCTTCAAAGGTTCTCAATAAAGTAACCATAACCAAATAATATATCTCATGTCCCCCCATTCGAATATAATAACTCGGAGGTAACGGTCAATGAACGATCAACTGTATGGAGAGCTTTCGGTAATAGGAATGCTCGGAAGCGAAGACTTTATTGCGAAGGTCGACGCATATCTCCGCGAATGGAGAGGCAGCGAAAGCTATCTTATCACACCCGAAATGATCCGCTTCGGTACCGGTGAAGGAAAGTGCGTGCTGCGAAATACGGTGCGCGGCCATGATATCTATATCTTTGCCGATCTCTTCAACTGGGGCGTAACATTCAATATGCACGGGATGGAAGTTCCGATGAGCCCGGACGATCATTTTTCGGATCTGAAACGCATAATCGGAGCTATTATGGGAAAGGCGCGCCGGGTATCGGTCATAATGCCGATGCTTTATGAGGGACGCCAGCACCGCCGCACTCTCCGCGAGTCGCTCGACTGCGCGATGATGCTTCAGGAGCTGGTTAAAATCGGCGTTTCCAACATCATAACCTTCGACGCCCACGATGCCAGAGTTCAGAACGCCATTCCCCTTTCCGGCTTCGACGATGTCCGCACGACATATCAGATGATCAAAGCCCTGCTTAAAAATGTGCCGGATATCAGCCTTGATTCTTCAAATCTTATGGTAATTTCCCCCGACGAAGGCGGAATTCAGCGCTGCATGTATCTTGCGTCGATCCTTGAACTCGAACTCGGAATGTTCTATAAGCGCCGCGATTATTCGGTTATCAAGAACGGCAAGAACCCGATAGTCGAGCATAAGTTCCTGGGTTCGGATGTTCACGGTCACGATATAATCATCGTCGACGATATGATCTCATCCGGCGAATCAGTGCTGACGATAGCTGACAAGCTTAAGGAAATGGGTGCCCGCCGCGTTTTCGTTTTTGCCTCGTTCGGTCTTTTCGCCGCAGGAATGGATGCTTTCGATAAAGCTTACGAGAAAAAGACGATAGATAAAATCTTCACAACGAACCTTATCTACCGCAACCCCGCACTCAAGGATCGCGAATGGTACGTCGAAGTCGACCTGACCAAATATGTCGCCTATATAATCGATACTCTTAACCGCGACTGCACGATCTCAAAACTGCTCGATCCGTCCGAGCGCATAAATAATTTCATCCGCAAATGGGAAGAAGAAAAAAATCAGACGAAATTAGACATCTGAATATAAAGAAAAGGAAAAAACACTATGATTAATGTCGGACTTATCGGACTCGGCGGCATGGGCCGCGGCCACCTTGAAAACCTCGTTCGCATGAACCGCGAAGGATATGTATCGCTGAAAGCCGCATGCGATATCAACCCCGAAAAATTCGCAAATATGGAATCCACCTTCAATATAAAAGGAATAGGAGAATCGCAGTTTGATTTCGGCTCCTTCAACCACTACACCTCGATCGACGACATGATTGTGAAAGAAAAGCTCGACCTTGTCGTCATCGCGATACCGACCTATCTTCACGCCGGAGCAGCGATAAAGTGCCTTGACGCTGGCATCAACGTTATGTGCGAAAAGCCGATGGCGCTTACATCCGACGACTGCGACAGAATGATCGCGGCAGCCGAAAAGAACGGCAAATACCTGATGATCGGTCAGGTGCTCCGCTTCTGGGGCGAATACCAGGTGCTTAAGGCGCTTGTCGAGGACGCAAAGATCGCCGATCCCGCAAAGAAGACCTACAAGGATATCGATTTAGGCAAACCTCTCTGCGGCTACTTCTTCCGCGGCGGCTCGGTTCCGACTGGCAGCTGGGAAAACTGGTACTGGGACAAAAATAAGAGCGGCGGCTGCATTCAGGACCAGCATATCCACGACGTCGATATGATAAACTGGCTCTTCGGAATGCCGAAGGCGGTCTGCTCCCGCGGCGCCAACATGCTTAAGGCAAGAGGCTATGATTCCGGATATGACGCGGTCACGACGACATATATCTATGACGATGACATTGCCATTAATTCACAGGACGACTGGTCGATGGACGGCCGCGGATTCTGGATGGAGTTCCGCATCAGCTTTGAGCGCGGCACCTTTATCATGGGTTCCAACAACGGCGGAGTCATGATAATGGACCATGAAGGCAATAACCTTACCCCCGAAATAGACACCGACAACGCTTACTACAAGGAAGTGCTCTATCTGGTAAATCTCGTGAAGAACAACGGCGTTAATACCGTCAACCCGCCGACCGACTCCCGCGACACCATCCGCATAGTTGAAGCAGAAGTAAAATCCTGTGACAACAAGGGAGCAATAGTCGAAATAAAATAATTCAAAATAAAAGAATTACGCGCCGGAGAAGCGATTGCCCTCCGGCGCGATTTATTTCAGAAGTGTTCGAACAGGCCGTTTTCCATCTTGTGAAAAACCCGGAAAAGATCCGATTTGGGATTGTTAAGCTCGGCGCCCGGCAGATATACTATGTTTTCGGGTGTGAACTCGTAATATCCGTAAAGAAGCTGTGTCAAGCCGGTAACGGGTAAGGTCAGATCCGCCTCCTTGCCGCCGTCAAGTTTCCGGGTCTCGCACTTGCCGCCCGAATACTCCACCTGCCATACCCCGTCAAGAGAAGGCAGCTGCGGATCTACGCATCGTATTGTGAAGCATCCCGAATCGTCCGGCCAGCGCCTGCCCTGCATCATAAGGGCAAAATCGGTAACCCTCGCCGCAATGTCGGGATAAACGGTGTATTTGGTATGGTTGTAATACCTGAGATTCATTTCGAGCTGAGGCGCCATCGCAGCGTTGTGGATTTTCACCGATTCAAGCTGCCCTTCATACATTCTGAGGAACCCCAGCATCGCAAAAAGCCCTTTGACCGAAACAAAGCCGAATTCATAAACATTCAGATTCACCGAAACCATTCGATTTATGCTGTAATTGTTTTCAACCTGTGTCTGAACGAAAGCGATCGGTTCTCCGTTGTCATAATATAAATAATACTTTTTGCCGCTGCCGGGATCGATCGGAAAAGCGTCCGCACTTACCCTTCGGAACATGATGTTTTTGTCCTCGGCGAATTTCTCGTAGATGCGGCAGCAGTCAAGCTGCTGCTTCCCGGTGTTTACCGGGACGAAATCGGAGCAGCGGGGAACGAAATCGAGCGCCTGCATCGGGAATTCAAGAACCAGATGATCGGATATCCTCTCATAACCGAATTTGCGGTAATACGGAAAGGAAAACGGATGCAGCATCGAGACCGCCCATCCCCGCTCCGGAATCTCCCGCATTATTTCATCGAACATTTTGCGGACATAGCTTCGGCGCCTGTGTTCGACCGGTGTCCCGATACCTCCGATAAGACCGGTTTTGATATAATTTCCCATATAACGGCTGTCTTTGGTGTTGACGGACATTGAGCTGACGTTTTCGTCCCCTTCAAAAACCTGCCATTTTTCGCCGATAACGAATTCATCGCGATAGTTAACATTTTTCTTTATTTCCATAACGGTCCTCCGAAAATCTTGTTCGATAATATTATATAACTCCGCCGCAGATTTGTCAAGTGTTTTCGGTTCAATAAACCGCCGCCGTCTTGATAATAATACCGTTTTGTGGTATAATATGTGTAAAGAACAACAATACCATACGGTGAAATAATAATGTGTACGGACGGCAGCAGCGCAAACAAAACGGATGAACGTCAGACTCTTTCCGGCGGCTCTGAAAAAGAAATAAAGGATTATGTCGCAAGCATAAGGTCGCGTCAGCTTTTAGGCGTAGACAGCTATAAGCCGTATCCGTATGACAAGGAAAAGCTGCTGATATCCGCCATCACGACGGGTAACGCCGAAACCGCCCGCAGATATCTGAATGAAATCCTCGGTTTCATCTTTTTCACCGGCTCCGAGGATCTTATGACCCTGAAAGCAAGAGCGATGGAGCTTACCGTGCTAATTTCGAGAGCTTCGCTCGACGCAGGGGCGGATGAGAACGAGATTTACAGCCTCTGTCCGAAATTCATAAACCACTTTATCTCCCTCGATAACCTCGAGGACGTCTGCCGCGCGCTTACATCGATATTAAACCGCTTCATGGAGCTGACCTTCAACCGCCCCGATGTCAGGAATATAAGCATAATATCCCGCGCGACAGCTTATATTGCGGCGAATTATATGCACCCGATAACGCTTAAGGATACCGCCGACCACATCTACATATCCTCCTCCTATCTCAGCCGGATTTTCCGCAGCGAAATGGGCGTGCGTTTTTCCGAATATCTGACAAAATACCGTATCGACAAAAGCAAGCTGCTGCTGACCGACCCGGAGCTGACGGTGTCGGATGTCGCCTCCCTTGTCGGATATACCGACCAGAGCTATTTCAATAAGGTGTTTAAACGGATGAACGGTGTTTCGCCGAAAAAATGGCGGCTTTCAAACGGTAATCCTCCGGCGGAAAATCAGGAATAAACAGCATGACAAAAATAAAAAACGAATTATTTACCTTCGGATATTGAACTTACAGTAGCTTTTATTTATAATATATAATGAAATACCGCTTAGCGGCGCCGCTGTGTATTTGCCGGCAGCGAGTCTGTCCGAATGTATCGTCTTTTTGAAAGGGATTATTATTTATGGCTGAACTCAGATGGAATCCGATGATTCAAGATTGGGTGATAATTGCTTCGCACCGTCAGAATCGCCCCAACATGCCGAAGGACTGGTGTCCTTTCTGCCCCGGAAAGGACAAGAAGGTCCCGGAAGATTACGATGTTTACGATTATAACAACGACTTTCCGGCGCTCAGCCAGGATCCGCCTCCGCCCGATGCTCCATTCGCCGAAACCGCTTCGGATATATATAATGTAGCCCCGAGCTACGGCAAATGCGAGGTAATTCTTTTCTCGCCGGATCATTACGGACGGCTTTGCGACCTTTTGGTTGCCCATATCAGGCGCATTGTCGACCTTTGGAGCAATCGGTTCAATGCAATGGCGGTGGACCCGAAGATCAAATATGTTTTCATCTTTGAAAACCGCGGCGAAATGGTCGGCGTCACAATGCCGCATCCCCACGGTCAGATTTACGGCTATTCCAAGCTTCCGAAGAAGATTGAGCTTGAGCTTGATTCCGCCCGCGAGTTTTTCGATAAGGAAGGTAAATGCCTTTTCTGCCGCATAAATGAAGAAGAAATGAGCTTTGGAGAGCGAATTGTCGCCGAGAACGACTCATTCATCACCTATGTCCCGTTTTTCGCCGACTATGCATACGGCACCTATATATCCTGCAAGTCGCATAAGAAGAACATCACCGAATTTACCGACAAGGAACGCAATGACCTTGCGGATATGATAAAGAAAATCACCGGCGCATACGATCATCTTTTTGCCAATGTCCACAGCTTCCCGTATATGATGTGCATGCACAACGCACCGGTAAATACCGAAGACATCGGAGACATCGACAGCTATTTCCACTGGCATATAGAATTTTATCCGACCATGCGCGACAGCCAGCGCCAGCAATTCATGGCGTCGTCGGAAACCGGCGTCTGGGCTCACTGCAACCCGACCGTTCCGGAAGAAAAAGCGGCGGAATTAAGGGAAGCACTCGGCCGGTTCGAAAATATCAAAAACCAAAATTAAGAGGTAAGGAAATGAAGATACTTATAACCGGCGGAGCCGGCTACATCGGCTCGCACTGCGCGGCGATTTTCAAAGAAAAGGGCTATGAAGTCATTGTTGTCGACAACCTTTCCAAAGGTCATGCAGCGGCAGCAGGAAACGCAAAGTTTTACAAGGGCAATGTCGGCGACGAAGAATTTATGGACAAGGTGCTCGGCGAGAACAAGCCGGACGCCGTGATCCATTTCGCCGCTTATTCGCTTGTCGGCGAATCGATGCAGAAGCCTTATGAGTATTATAAAAACAATGTCTGCGAGTCGATGAATCTCTTTCATTCGCTCGTCCGCCACGATGTAAAGAACGTCGTGTTCAGCTCGACCGCCGCGACCTACGGTCAGCCGGAAGACGGCCTCATCACCGAAAACACTCCGAACGCCCCTATAAACACCTACGGTGAGACCAAGCTTGCCATCGAAAAAATGCTGAAATGGTTCAATACCGCATACGGGCTTAATTACATCGCCCTTCGATATTTCAACGTCGCTGGAGCTCATCCGGACGGCCATATCGGAGAGGATCACCGCCCCGAAACCCATCTTATTCCGATAGTCCTCCAGTGTGCTCAGGGAAAGAGGGAGCGGATGAAGATTTTCGGCGGAGATTATCCGACAAAAGACGGCACCTGCGTCCGCGACTACATCCACGTCTGCGACCTTATCGACGCGCATGAGCTTGCACTGAAGCATATGCAGAAAACCGGCGAATGCGGCGTTTATAACTTGGGAACCGGCGGCGGCTATTCGAATTTGGAGATAGTCGAGACCGCAAGAAAGGTAACCGGCGCGCCGATTCCGGCCGACATCATCGACCGCCGTCCCGGTGACCCGCCGACTTTGGTAGCTTCGTCGGAAAATGCCGAAAAGATTTTAGGATGGAAACGCTGCTACGGAATTGAAGATATAATTTCCCACGCATGGAAGTGGCATTCAACCCACCCAGACGGATATAAAGACTGAATATTCAACAGCTCCGGCATCAGACCGGAGCTTTTTATTTGCGCAAAAACAACTTTGTCAAGAAAATTACATAAACCCCTTGACAAAGTTCCTGCGCTGTGGTATAATATTCCCATAAAGTCAAAGAAAGTCAAATGAATTATAAAAGGAGGTCGAACTCATGCCGGGAATGAAAAAAAGTATGTATTCACTGATGCTCAGCGACGGCGTAGTCGCGGAGATTGACCGGATTGCAGCCCAGAACGGTGTCAGCCGCTCGGCGCTGGTCGACGGTATTCTCGCCGATTATGCATCGCTTATGACTCCTGAAAAGCGTATAGCGAAGATATTTGAACAGCTTGAATCGTTTATAAACGGCGATACCTCAGCTCTTTTAGGAGATAAAGGCCTTGATATCGGCGAAATGCCGGACATCACCCCCTGTCTCGCTCCGAATCAGCTTACAATGTCGCTGAAAAGCTCACTTGAATATAAATACCGCCCGACTATAAGATATGAAGTGCAGATGTACCGCTCCCCGGTTAAGAACGAAGTCGGCGATCTGAGCGTGATATACAGAACGCAGTCTTCGGAGCTGCTTTCGGCTGTCACCAACTTCTTCCGTCTCTGGCAGCGGCTCGAATCGGCTTATATCAAGCATAGAGAGGGGCATGAGATAATATGGAGCGCTTCCGGCGGCAAATTCACCCGGGGACTCTATCTGCGCCGCGGTTATGATTATACCAACGAGCAGATCGGCACCGAAATCGGCGAATACATCAGAATGTTAGACACCATAATGAAGAAATATCTCAGCCAGGGTTACGAAACCGCGCGGGAGCTTGAAAACGACTATGTTTACTGCCTCGAGCGTGGAGTTGGCAGAATTTAAGGAGGGATGACACATGGATGCCGAGAAATTAACTAAAAAATCAATAGAAGCAATAAAGAACGCGCAGGCGCTGGCTCTGGAAAACGATAATATGCAGATAAGTCCGGAGCATATCGCATATGTGCTGATAGACTCGGAGGGCGGGCTTGTCCCGAATATTCTCGGAAAAATGGGAATAGACACAGACGAGCTGCTTTCCGCAGTCGACGGCGAAATCAGCAAAATTCCCTCGGTAACCGGCTCCGGCCGCGAACCGGACAAAATATACATAGCGCCGCAAACGGACAGGATACTTAGCGCTGCCCGGAAGCTTGCGGATAAACAGAATGACGAATACGTCTCGGTGGAGCATATATTCGAAGCGCTGCTTAATAATCCCACCGATGCGCTGAGCCGGATATTCCGCAGATTCAATATCGATAAATCTCGCTTTACAGAGGAGCTTGCAAAGGTCAAATCCGCCCGCGTGACCTCCGACAATCCGGAACAGACATATGAAGCGCTGGAGAAATACGGCACCGATCTCGTGGAGCGTGCAAAAGAAGGTAAACTCGATCCGGTAATCGGACGTGACGCGGAGATACGCAATGTTATCCGCATATTGAGCCGCAAAACCAAAAATAACCCGGTGCTTATCGGCGAGCCGGGCGTCGGCAAAACCGCGATAGTCGAGGGACTTGCGCAGCGAATCGTCCGCGGCGACGTGCCGGAAGACCTGAAGTCAAAGACGATATTCTCGCTCGACATGGGCGCGCTTATCGCCGGCGCGAAATTCCGCGGAGAATTCGAAGAAAGACTTAAAGCCGTCTTAAACGAAGTCAAAAAGAGCGACGGAAACATACTGCTCTTCATCGACGAGCTGCACAACATCGTCGGAGCCGGAAAAACCGAAGGCTCGATGGACGCCGGCAACCTGCTGAAACCGATGCTTGCCAGAGGCGAGCTGCACTGTATCGGCGCGACAACTCTCGACGAATACCGCAAGTATATCGAGAAAGATGCCGCACTCGAGCGGCGGTTCCAGCCGGTAATGGTGGATCAGCCGACAGTTGAGGATACGATATCCATTCTCCGCGGTCTTAAGGAGCGCTACGAGATATTCCACGGCGTTCAGATTCATGACAACGCCATCGTATCCGCCGCGACCCTTTCCGACCGCTATATAACCGACCGTTTCCTGCCGGATAAGGCGATCGACCTCATCGACGAAGCCTGCGCGACCGTCCGCACCGAGATCGACTCTATGCCGTCCGAGCTTGATGATATCCACCGCAAGATCCAGCAGCTTGAAATCGAAGAAACCGCTCTGAAAAAGGAGACGGATACACTTTCCGTCGAACGGCGGGAGAAGATATCAGACGAACTTGCGTCATTGCGCGAAGAATTTGACGAGCTTAAATCAAAATGGGATAAAGAGAAATCCGGCATCGACGATGTAAAGGAGCTCAAAGCCCAGCTTGAAAAGGCAAACGCGGATATGGAAACCGCGCAGCGCAGCTATGAGTATGAAAAAGCCGCGAAGCTCCGATATTCGACCATCCCCGAGCTTGAAAAAAAGCTCGAAGAAGCTCAGCTCAAGGGAGAGGACAAGCAGGAAAACAAGCTGGTCCGCGACACGGTAACAGACAATGAAATCGCCGAAGTCGTCGCCCGCTGGACGGGAATTCCGGTGACTAAGCTTGTCGAGTCGGAAAGAACGAAGCTTCTGCAGCTTCCTGACCAGCTCCATAAGAGGGTAATAGGTCAGAACGAAGCGGTCGAGCTTGTATCTGATGCGATATTGAGGTCCCGCGCCGGAATTGCCGACCCCAACCGCCCGATAGGCTCCTTCATGTTCCTGGGTCCGACCGGCGTCGGAAAAACCGAACTTGCAAAGACGCTTGCCGAAGCGCTGTTTGACGACGAACGCAACATGGTTCGTATCGATATGTCCGAATATATGGAGAAATTCAGCGTTTCACGTCTGATAGGAGCTCCTCCCGGCTATGTCGGCTACGACGAGGGCGGTCAGCTCACCGAAGCGGTTCGCCGCCATCCTTACTGCGTGGTGCTGTTCGACGAGATCGAGAAGGCTCACCCCGACGTCTTCAACATTCTGCTTCAGGTTCTGGACGACGGAAGAATCACCGACTCGCAGGGAAGGACGGTCGATTTCAAGAATACGATAATCATCATGACCTCCAACTTAGGCTCGCAATATCTGCTTGAAGGCATAAACGAGAGCGGCGATGTCAGCGAAGAAGCCAAAAACGCGATTGAACAGCTGCTCCGTCAGAATTTCCGCCCGGAATTCCTGAACCGCCTCGACGAGATCATCTTCTTCAAGCCGCTGACGAGAGAAGACATAAAGCAGATCATCGACCTGCTTGAAGCCGGACTTGCAAAGCGTCTCGAAGATAAATCGCTGAAGCTTGACATAACCGACGAGGCAAAGGATGTAATCGTTACGAACGGCTACGA
>JAAZGC010000003.1 GCA_012511425.1 Clostridiales bacterium
AAAGCTCCGAAGTTCACCGAACTCCGGAGCTGATTTAAATTAAATTGATTTTGCGAAGCAAAACCCACCTTAGAGAAAACATAGTTAATGACTTTATCCGGGAACAGCGACGTTTCACCTTTGGTGAAACTCGCGAATACCCCGCGGGACGCGGGGTATTCAACTCGCAGCGGAAGCCTGTTGCTGCCGCGCCGTTTATTCGAAGCTGACAATCAGTTTTTCCAGCGCGGCAGCAACTTTGGCTTCCGCAGAAGCCCACTTAGATGCGAAGTCGGATTTCTTGCCGGAAACGATTTCCCGATGCAGGCCGAGAGGACCGCCGATCATGCCGTTATAGACGTAATCGAAGTCAATAACCGCGCCGTCGCGGATGATGTCGAGCATCTTAATCGACTTCTCGTCGCGGCTGTATTTGACTTTTAGCGCCGTCTCGTAATAAGTCGGGGTCAGCGTGCGGTAGCTCTGCGCCGCCATCGCCTCCATCACTGCGCCGGAAAGCTCGAGATTCTGCACCGAAATCGGGATGCACCAGATCGAGAAACCGCCCTGAAGGCCGGTTTTGTATTCCGTCTGCGCCTCGTCATATTTCGGATAAGGCAAAATTCCGTAGTCCGACTCCATGCCCTTGTAGAAATCGGGGTAGAAATAGAGGTAGGACGGCGCGAAAAGCATATGTCCCTCCGGGAATTTTTCGTATGCGTATATCCCCGCGTTGACATATCCGCCGTCGTTTTCATAAAGCAGCTTGTAGTTCTGCTCGGTCAGCGATACCAGCTTATCGACGTCGGCGGCAAGATACGGGATGTCGTCTTCGCTGCGGCGGGTGAAGTGAATGTCGCAGCTCTGTATGAAGGCGCCGAGGTCGTTGCCTATCTCGCTGCCGATATACAGACCGTAGAGGTCGTTTTCGTTGTGCGTGCCGTCGCCGTCGAGGTCGGAGTAGACACCGGACGAAATATTGTACATCCGGTCGAGAGTCCATTTTCCGTCAAGCACAATGTCGTAAATATCTTCAACGCTGTAGTTGTGCGCGATATCGAGGTTTACCGCGATTGAGTAGCAGTATTCGAGCATCGTCAGCGCAATGTCGCCGCAGAGGAAGTAGAGTTTGTTGTTTATCGTCAGGTCGTTGACGGTGCTGCGCACCCACCAGGGCTGTTGAAGGTCGATATACGGAACTTCCTTGAGGTTCAGAAGCATTCCCTCGACGGAAAGCGCGGGGATCGGCGAGGAATATCCGGCGATAATCTGGTAAGCGTCTTCCCCCGCCCGAATCGACGAGCGAATCTGGTTCATTCCCGTGCCGTAATCCTGCCAGCCGTAAGGAGTATAGCTTTCTATCTTGACATTCAGCCGGTCTTCAACCGCCAGATTACGGTAGTAAATGGCGTCGTCGATGATGTCGCCGGTCTGTTCCGCCGAAAGCTCACGAATCGGATGCTCGTTTCCCCTGCCGTGGATTGTGACGGTCGCACCGCCGAAGTCAAGCCCTTCGGGGATTGTGTCGGGATAGTTTTCGCGCAGAGTACCGGTCGCTTCGGTTTCGGCCGCGGTTTCGGCGGCGGTGTCGGCGGTATTGCCGCCGTCGGACGTCTCTCCGCAGGAGATGAGCGTTCCGCACAGCAGCGCCGCACAGAGCAGCAAAGAGATGATTTTCATAAGCCTTCCCTTCTCAAATATCGTTTAATTATACATCTCCATTATACCACAACACCCGCCCGGGCGCAACGGGAAATACGTCAATTTCCGGACAAATACAGGTAAATCCGGTATAAACCGTCAATCAATCCGAATCAACACCGCCGTACACCTGCCCGAGTTGCATCTGCTCTCCGAAACGCTGCACGCGGCGGCGCCTAAAGTTACATCCATCAGCGCCCTTAAAACAATCCTGTCCCCCGCCTTCGACTTTGGTTCTTCAACGGAGATTTTGCCGGACGGATGCAGCTTCGTTTGCATGAACAGATTAACCGGCGTGATTTCCTCCCGACGGGCGCCGAGCGCGCTGTTTATATTGTCAAGGCAGTTCGGGTGTCCCTCGCCGTTTTTGTAGAAAAAGTCGTACATCTCCCGCCGGCAGCAGGGATGCAGCAGGTCGTGTTCCCCGACGTCGTCGCAAACAATTTCAAACATCGGCCGGTAAAGGTTCGAGTAAATCAAGCCCCCGGCATCAAGCCGCAAAGATTCGTTCACGTCAATCGTAACGCCGGGAGAAACAAACTCCCCGGCGTTTTCGGCAGATACGGCGAAGAAATCAACGACCTGACCGCCCTCAAGGTCAATAACGGTTATTGTCTGCCCTTTTTTGACATCAATTCTTACACCCGAACAGGGATTAATCAGGTGTTCATTCATTTTGTATAATCCCCCGTTAAATCGAGGCAGGCGGCTCGTCAGAAGCTGTTTCCGAGGAGGTAGTTTCCGCAGAAACTGTTTCCGCAGCAGTCGTTTCTTCGTAAATCCCCCTGTCATGATCGAAAATGCTGACGAAGGAATAGGGTCTCTCCTGCG
>JAAZGC010000290.1 GCA_012511425.1 Clostridiales bacterium
ATCGGCAGGGGTTTTGTGTATTTCGTAAATCAAGTTCTATTATACACGCTTGCGGGGAAAATGTCAACAATTAATGACAAAACTTACACTGAATTGTCGATGATTTTACGGGGGCGGAGGTTTGTATTTGATAATACCATAAAACATACTGTATGCATTACCTTTTCTGCAGAAGATTTATTTTGAAAACAATCACAATATAAATATTTTATAAATAACAGGTGTTTTAATGATTTAAACTTAAGTAAACCGTTTATTAGAGTGAACTGTAATCTTAATAATTATGTTTTTTACTTGACAGAAAGTTGTTTTTAGTGTGTGATTATTATAGATAGTGTAATATGCGGAGGGCTAAGATATGGATACAGATACAGTAAAGTTGATTGTTTTTACTTTAGTAGTGCTTTTATTGCCTGTTTGGTTTATTGTTTCTCTTACTTTAAGATTAAGAAATCCATGTTTTAATAAACAGCAGATAATTAAAATAAAAAAACAAAGAAAAAAATAATAATATACGGAATTATTGAGTATGTGTTCCTAATACTGGGGGTCATAGGAGGTTTTGTTATGTCGAGAAGCTATCGACATAGCAAAGAATACGAAACTGAGATATTAAAACTATCTCCGCAAAATAAAAACAAAGAAAGCCCTCCGAAGAAGGCTTTTTCTTTCTTTAATGAATTACAGCGACTTTATCTCAACCAGCGCTTTTCTCTGGGCACTAATCTCAACCGCTTCGATTACGCGGCTGCACTCGACGCCGTCGCCGAAACAGGGGGAAGTCGGGCGGTCGTTGGCTATCGACTCGACAAACTCATACAGCTCGTGGACAAAGGTGTGCTCATAGCCGATGACGTGACCGGTCGGCCACCATGCCTGCATGTAGGGATGGCCGCCCTCGCTTGCCTGAATCAGGCGGAAGCCCTGAAGGCCTCCTTCGTCGTCGGCGGAGTAGTATTGCAGCTCGTTCATCCGCTCGAAGGAGAATTTGAAAGAGCCCTTGTCGCCGTTGACTTCGATTGAGAGGTCGTTCTTGTGTCCCTGCGCGAAGCGGGTAGCTTCGAACACGCCCATCGCGCCGTTCTCAAACTCGGCGATGAATGTCGTGCCGTCGTCGACGTCGACTTTGCCCATGGGACCGCCAGAACCGGCGGAGGCGGAGAGACCCTGCATCGAGTCGGCGAGCGGGCGCTCCTCGATAAACGTCTTCTGCATTCCCATAACCGAGCGGAAATCGCCGGCGAAGAAGCGGGCGAGGTCGATGAAGTGCGCGCCGAGGTCGCCGAGCGAGCCGGAGCCGCAGATATCCTTCTGAAGCCGCCAGACAAGCGGGAAATCGGGGTCGATGATGAAGTCCTGGAGATATGACGCGCGGATGTGGCGGATTGTGCCGATTTTGCCTGTGTCAATCAGCTGCTTTGCCAGCTGCACCGCCGGGGCGAAGCGGTAGTTAAAGCCGATCTGCGCCTTGACTCCCGCCTTGTCGGCGGCTTCCTTCATCGCGCGGGCGTCGGCGAGGTTGAGCGCCAGCGGCTTTTCGCAGAAGATGTGCTTGCCCTCGGCCGCCGCCGCGATGGCGATTTCCTTGTGGGTGTTCGAGGGGGAGGTGATGTCGACCATGTCGATATCCGGGCGGCTGACCAGCTTTTTCCAGTCGGTCTCGCAGTCCTCCCAGCCGAATTTGTCGGCGGCGCGCTTCAGCCACTCGCCGTCCCGGCCGCAGATGGCTTTGCGGTTGATTCCGGCGCTGAGGTCAAAGAACATCGGGAGCCGCGCGTAGGCGTTGGAATGCGCCTTTCCCATGAATTTGTAGCCGATAAGGCCGACATTAAGCGTCTTCATAGTTTACTTGCTCCGTATTTTATATTTTCGTTTTTTGGTTTCGGGTTTACATCGCCGCGTCTAATTTTGCGAATATCGCCGCGATTTCGGCGCGGGTGACGAGTCCTCCGGGTTTCAGCGAGCCGTCGGGATAACCGCTTATAACTCCCGCCCCGACGCAGAGCGCGGCGTTGTCGGCCGCCCACGCGGGGAGCTTGTCTTTGTCGGTGAAGCTGAGGGCGGCGGGGGATTTGCCTTTCAGGAGCGAACCTAAAACCTGCATGACTTCTGCCCGGGTAATGTTGTCGGACGCCGCGAAGACGATGCCTTCACCTTCCCCTCTGCCGCGCATCAGCCCGGCGGAAACGGCGGCGCGGACATACGGCTTTGCCCATTCGGGACATTTGTCGGCGATCACGACCGACTCGTCGTCGCCGAGGGACAGATAGCTTGTCAGCAGCTTTGCGAATTCGGCGCGGGTCAGGAGCCCGGCAGGGCGGTATTCCCGCCTGCCCGAATCGGTTTTATATCCGTCCGCAATGCCCATCAGGTGGGCTTTTTCGATATATTCCTCCGCCCAGCTGTCGGAAGTATCGGCAAAGGTGCTGCCGGGTTCGAGGTATACGGCTTTGAGGGCGGAATAGCCGATGTATCTCGCTGCGTCGGCCGTGCTGTAAAGTGCCCGGACGAAAGTCAGCGGCTGAACGGCGGTTTTCGGTATCTCCGCCGTCAGAATCGTTTTTCCGGCGCGGTTCAATACCGCTTTTGGCTTGTATTCGACGACAACCGATGCGCCGTTTGCGTCTTTCAGCTCCGCCGCGAGAGCTGCGGCATCGGTTGTGTCCGCCGTCACTTCGATCCGGCGCAGGCCGGGTTCAAGCCGGGGAGATGCGGTATTCAGAATGTCGGTTCCGATGCCGAGGCTGATTTCAAATTTTCCCGCGGCGTCTGCGCCGAAATCGGCG
>JAAZGC010000291.1 GCA_012511425.1 Clostridiales bacterium
AAGGCAAAACTTACCTTAGAAAAAACACCGATAATGACTGAACTATCCGGCGGAGACGTTTTTCCGAAGGAAAAACTCTCGACTTGCGCCGGAAGGTGCAAGTCATGGAGCGGCGATATATTTCCGCAGGAAATATTCGCGAATACCGCCGGAGGCGGTATTCATGGAAACATTGGATTCACCGACATATTAGTAAAAAACAAGGAATAACTAACGACTTTTTATATTATATGTCCCAAAAGTTTTGAAAGCCCCGAAAACTTTTTCAAAAGTTTTCGGGTAGGGGCTTGGGGACGAAGTCCCCAAAAAATCGTTACTTAAAAAATATATATAAACGAGGTAATGACTATGGCCGAATATTCTATGTTTGACAGTCCCATAAAGATTTACGGCTTGGCGGTTGCCGAGCCGGGGAAGATCAGGCGTTTGCCGGACGATGTTTTTGACAAGGTCAACGACGGAGTTACCGGGCTTTCGTGGCACACGGCGGGCGGGCGGCTGCGGTTCAGGACCGATGCGGAGAAGATAGGGATAAAATACACGCTGAGCGGCGAGCCTTCGATGGGACACATGGCGTTTTCCGGGTCGTCGGGGGTTGACTGCTATTTTGAAGAAGCCGACGGCGCGGTTTATTCGGGCTGCGCACATCCGGAGAGCGGTAGAAGGGAAGTCGCGGGCGAATTCTGGCGGCGGAACTACCCGAAGAACAGCGGCGTCGTTGACGTGACATTGAATCTGCCGCTTTACAACGGCATCGAGTCGCTGACGCTTACTTTGCCGGACGATGCAAAGATAGAGCCGCCGACGCCTTATGAAATCGAGAAGCCGATAGTGTTTTACGGCAGCTCGATAACGCAGGGCGGATGCGCGTCTAAGCCGTCCAACGCCTATACCTCGATAATTGCGGAAAAGCTTTGCGCCGACCACATAAACCTGGGATTTTCCGGCAGCGCGCGCGGCGAGGAGACGATATGCCGATACATCGCCGGGCTTTGTATGTCCTGCTTTGTCATGGACTACGACCACAACGCCCCCGACCCGGAGCATCTCCGCCGGACGCATCTGCCCTTCTATAAGATGATCCGCGAGGCGCAGCCGGAGCTGCCGATAATCTTCGTCGGCCGCCCGGATTATGATACCTGGGTTGACGATGCGGAAAAGCGGGCAGAGGTCATCCTCGACACCTTCGCATACGCCGTCAAAAACGGCGACAGGAATGTTTATTATGTCCCCGGGCGAGACCTGTTTGAGCGGGAGATGCGCGGCCATTGCACCGTCGACGGCTGCCACCCCACCGACCTCGGCTTCTGGCGGATGGCGCAGGTGATAGGCGAGGCGGTTGCGAGGGCTGTTATAGGAAACGACATAAGAGCTATATAACGGAGTTTAATAAAATGATTTTGCCTTTGGCAAAATCTTCCATATAAAAAACACAAGTAAAGACTTTACCTTGGAGCGGAATAACTGCTATGCGGTTATTCACCGGAGAAATAGGAGAAAAACCCACATGGCAGCAAGAAAAACTAAAACCACCGCCGCCGCC
>JAAZGC010000292.1 GCA_012511425.1 Clostridiales bacterium
AAAAAACGCCCGGAAGACCCGGGCGGGAAGGAAAATAACTCTGTTCGGGCGAAAAATCAGTTTCCGGCGGCGCCGAAGATCAGATAATGCGCTTCGCACTCATGCTCCAGCCCCGCCCTCAGCGCGGTTCTGTATGAGGCTTCGTTATCGGAATCGCAATTATAGTATATTCTGGCTGTCTTTCCTTGAAGCAGCAGGCTGCAGAGCAGCGCCGTGCAGGATGAGGCGTACCCTCTTCTCCGGTATGCTTCATGGGTCTGAACGCCTATCTCGGTTTCGGCATACGAATCATGGTAACGGGAGTTCTCGATGCAATAAGACACGAGCTTCCCGTCAATAACAACTCCGGTTCCGCGATAGGGGTAATCGTCCCCCTGCCATGTTTTCCTGACGATGTTGAATCGCCCGAAATCCCGGGTTATCTCGACAGTGTCGCCGTTTATGCAGCTTTTGTTTATATGGTTCCGCGATGCGCAGACAAAACGATGCTGACGGACGACCCTGTCGAATTTATACCCCGGCCCGGATGAATACAGTAGAAATCCGCGGACGGCGGCTTTGATTTTCTCCTCTTTCGGCAATCCTGACGAAAGCAGGCGGAGCGTTTCCTTTTCAGCCGGCGAAAACAACTCCGGCAGCTCCGCCCGGATCATATTGTCATAGAATAGTATCGGAATGATCAGCGCCGCATCAGGTTCCGTCAAAGCGCATTTCTTCGTCGTTATCTCGTATTTCATCCCGATTTCCCTTTTTTCGCCGATTCAGATGCTATATAATAATGTAGGTTTTAAGTCGCCGGAGGCTCAGCCGTTGAGCCCGGCAAAGAATTCGTTAAGCTTATCGACGCGCTTCTGCGCCTTCTTTTCGTTTTTAGCGTAATACGAGGCGAAATCACCCTTGAAGTCGGGTCTTACCATATCCATCAGAGTCCAAGCAAAGCCGCCGTAATCGGAGTAGATATACGAGAAGTCAAGTATGATGGTTCTGCCGACGATATCCAGCATCTCGGCGGAATCGGCGTCATAGCTGTATTTGTTTTTGAGCGCAATCTCAAAGAACGCCGGGCGCACCAGACGCCATCCCTCCGCGGTCATGGCCTCTATAATGCAGCCGACGAATTCCGGGTCGTCGATGGAGATCGGCACCGCGACGGGGCGGTCGGTCGAGCCGGAGATATAGTCCTCCTGAAGCTCGTCGTATTTCGGGATCGGAACCATGCCGTATTCGATCTCGGAATCGCGCAGATAGGTTGTGCAGACGCCGAGGCGGGCGTAATGGAATACCGAAAGTCCTTCTGTGAAAAGCTTGCTTGAGTCCCGCTCGCCGGATAAATAGGTCCCGCCCGAAGTTTCTTTGAGCAGCCGGGTAATCTTGTCCATAAGAGTTACCGTCTTCTCGTTGTTGATGTCGATATAGAGCAATCCGTCGGCATCCTCTTTTATCGGAGTGATCCCGAAGGACTCAAGCATCGCATACGGATCGGTGCAGACCCAGCCGTATAAGTCATACGTATCGCGCTCGCCGTTGCCGTTGACATCCGAATAGATGTCTTTCGACATGGATATAAGCTCGTCAAGCGTCCAAACACCGCTGCGAACCTTGTCGTAAGGCATTTCGAGTCCCCAGGAATCCGCAAGCGGCTTGTTTATATAGAATATTCTCGTCGCATGAAGATTCTCATAGGTCATAAAGTTGGATATCAGCACCATTGATTTTCCGACCGTCAGCGAGTCTACCGAGTACTTCGGCCACCACGGCTTGTCATAATCAAGGTACGGCAGGGTGTTTACATCGATATAGAAATTTTCAAGCGTTGCGTTGGCAAGCTCAAGGTCATGGCCGGATACCGCTTCGCAGGAGTTATCTCCCGCCTGAATTGATTTTTTAATCGAACTCAGATAACTGTCTCCCAAAACCAGAGCTTCAAGCGAGACGTTGAAGCGCTCCTCTACTTTCCGATTGGCTTCGTAAACCGCGTCGTTCACCACGTCGCCGGTTTCTTCCTCCACTATGCTCTGTACGCGGTATTCTTCCGCCTGAAACACCATCCTGAAGCTTTTTCCGCCGAAATCAAGGCCTTCGGGCAGGTTGTCGGGAACTTCGGTGGATTCCGCTTCCGTCTCTGCGGCGGTGGTTTCCTGAAGCGAGGCAGTCGTATCCGCCTCCGGCTTTTCGGCGCCGCAGGAAATTACGAAGGAACACATCAGCAGCGCGGCAAGAATCGCCGATAATATTTTCGGAGTGATGTTCAATTTTCCCATAATGCCTCCTGTGTTGAATATAATGTCAATGCAGCCGTTAACTTACAATAGTATTATATATGATTCAGGGAAAGATGTCAAGCCTGTTATATTTATTGTCTTCCATATTATGACCTAAGCGGATGGGGATAAATCCCCTCAGTTATCTTGATTCTTAATATCCCATCGCTTTCAGCCACCTGACCGAAAGTTCTGCCCACCGAGCGACTTCCGGATGCTGCGGGGCGAGGCCGAGGCCGTGGTGGCCGTACGGGAAGACGTGCAGCTCAAATGGGATCTGCTTCTTTCTCAGCGCCAAAGCCATGTTGAGCGAGTTTTCGACCGGAACTGCGGCGTCTTCCGCCGTATGCCACATAAATACCGGCGGGTTGTCGTCCCGGACGGCTTCTTCTCCGGAAAGTGATTTTACGAGAGCCGGGTCGGCGGGTTTGCCTAAAAGATTATCCCGGCTGCCCTGATGGGTGTATTCGCCGAGGCTTATTACGGCGTAGCAGAGGATTCCGGCGTTCGGACGGCAGGAAACTTTGTCGATATCGTCGCCGCTCCCGAGACCTTCGTCGTATTGCGTAACCGCCATAGATGCAAGATGTCCGCCGGCGGAAAAACCGAGGACGGCGATCTTGTCCGGGTCGATATTGAACTCATCGGCGCGGGCGCGGACAAGCCGTACCGCACGCTGAACGTCATACAGCGGAGCCGGGTAGCGGTAAGGGCTGACTCGATAGTTTAAAACAAAGCTGTTGATGCCGGCTTCGTTATACATTTTCGATATCGGCATGCCCTCGTGGTCGGCGCGCATCGCATATCCGCCGCCGGGCAGGACTATGACACAGCCGGTCTTTCTGCCGTAATCGGGCAGCAGATAAGGGGTAAGCGTAGGTTCCGGCTGGCCTTTCTTTTCGTCATAAAGCGGGGTGCCGCTGTTCCATAATTTTATATCCATTTTTTCCTCCCTGAAAATAACTTTCATTTATATATAGTCTTAGCCTACATAATTATACCACGCGCCGGCGACTTTGTAAAGAAATCCGCGCAACTTTTCAAAATTTCCGTTCGGTATTGCATTCGGGGCGGGTAAATGGTATAATATATAGAAATCGCAACCTCAAACAAATCGTGTTTATAATAAAGGAAAACAAAATATGCCGATAAAGATCCCGTCAGAGCTGCCGGCAAGACAAATACTCGAAGAAGAAAACATATTCGTCATGGACGAATACCGCGCGCTGCATCAGGACATACGTCCGCTGCGCATTGCGATCCTCAACCTCATGCCGACGAAAATAGCCACCGAAACCCAGCTGATAAGGCTGCTCTCAAATACCTCCCTGCAGCTTGAGCTGACCCTCCTCGGAACCGCATCTCACAAATCGCGGAACACCAGCCCCGAGCACATCGACGCATTTTACAAAAATTTCTACGACGTTCGGGAAGAAAAGTTCGACGGGCTTATCATTACCGGCGCGCCGGTCGAAGAGATGCCTTACGAAGAGGTTGACTACTGGCCGGAACTCTGCGAGATAATGCACTGGTCGGAGACGAATGTCTTCTCGGTCTTTTATATCTGCTGGGCGGCGCAGGCGGCTATGTACTATCATTACGGAGTGCCGAAAGTGAAGATGGCTTCGAAGGTATTCGGCGTATTTTCCCATAAGGTCGAGCTTCCGCGCCATCCGCTCGTCCGCGGCTTTGACGAAAAATTCTACGCCCCGCATTCAAGGCACACAGAGGTGCTGCGGGAAGACATCGAAAAAGTCGACGCACTGAAAATCGTGGCTTCGTCATCCACAGCCGGTCCTTATATCATAGCCGACGACGAAAAACGCCGCTTCTTTATCACCGGCCACAGCGAATACGACTCGGACACCCTCGCCCGCGAATACTTCCGCGACCGCGACAAGGGGCTTGACATCGACCTGCCTTACAACTACTTCCCCGGCGGCGACACCGCCGCCTCCCCGCGCAACATCTGGCGCTCGCACGCCCACCTGCTTTACTCCAACTGGCTGAACCATTTCGTATATCAGCTGACTCCATACGACATAAACAAGATCTGATTTTCCGACGCCAAAGAACACGGAGTTATTTATGGTATTCTCAAGTCTTGAATTCCTCTTTCTGTATCTTCCGGTAACCCTGATTTTATATTACGCCGTTCCGCACAAATATCTGAAATGGCGCAACTTCGTCCTCTTTGCCGTTTCCCTCGTCTTTTACGGCTGGGGAGAGCCGATATATGTCTTCCTGATGGTATTCACCATCGCGGTGAACTACTTCTGCGGCTGGCTGCTTGATCTGCGAATGAAAAAGGGAGATCGGGCGGGAGCAAAGAAATGGATGATAGTATCTGTCGTAATCTCCCTCGGCATATTAGCCTTCTTTAAATATTACAACTTCTTTGTCGAAAACCTCCGGCTTATCCCGGCGCTCGCTTCGCTTCCGATGATAGAAGTGACATTGCCGATCGGCATCAGCTTTTACACCTTCCAGTCGATGAGCTACACCCTCGACCTTTACATGGACAACGCGAAGGTTCAGACGAATTTCGTCTCTTTCGGTACCTATGTTACCCTCTTCCCGCAGCTGATCGCCGGTCCCATCGTCCGCTACCAGGACGTCGACGATATGCTCCGCGAGAGAAACGAGAACACAGCCGAATTTGCCTCCGGCGTCCGAACCTTTATGGCGGGGCTCGGAAAGAAAATCCTCTTCGCCAACACCTCCGGGCAGCTCTGGGAAACCCTTCGGGCAACTCCCGCGTCGGAGCAGACGGTTCTGGGCGCCTGGCTCGGAATAATCTTCTACACCTTCCAGATATATTTCGACTTTTCCGGATATTCGGATATGGCTATCGGCCTCGGCAAGATGTTCGGATTCACCTTCCTCGAGAACTTCAACTATCCTTACATTGCGCAGTCGATCACCGATTTCTGGCGGCGCTGGCATATGTCCCTTTCAACCTGGTTCCGCGAGTACGTTTATTTCCCGCTCGGCGGCAGCCGCAAAGGAGAGTTCAACACTTACAGAAACCTGTTTATCGTCTGGTTTCTGACCGGATTCTGGCACGGCGCTTCCTGGAACTACATCCTTTGGGGACTTTTCTACTTCGTCGTCCTCGTCATTGAAAAGGTGTTCCTGTTAAAAGCGATGAAGAAATGGCCTCAGTGGGTATGCCATGTATATACCATGTTTGTCGTCGTGATAGGCTGGCTGCTCTTTGTCTCCGAAGATCTCGGCGCCGGTGTCGTCTACTTCAAAGCGATGTTCGGAGGCGCGGGAGGGGGACTTATCTCGCAAAGCGCGCTGTACGACCTCGTCCGCAACCTGCCGTTTATCGTAATATTGGGCATTGCGTCGACTCCCGGACCGAAAAAGCTGTTCTACCGGCTTTACGAAAAACACGGCTGGTGGAGATATGTTACCGCCGCCGGCTGCGCTCTGCTGCTCATCCTCTGCACCGGATATCTGGTCGACTCCAGCTTTAATCCCTTCCTCTATTTCAGATTTTAAATTGAATAGATTAAAAAACGCCTCCGATTGCGGGGCGTTTTTCGGTTCGCAGTCCTGCGGTCGAATTTTCCGAGGAGTTATAAAATTCACATTCCCGACATGATTCTTTCGGCAAACTGTGATACACTTGTCATGCGGTTTGTTTAAATACCTGTCAGATTCACATCAAAATGAAAAAGGGGTTACAGATGGAAAAAGGATTTTTTATCAGAACGGCGGCGCTGATATTCGCCTTGTTAATGCTGCTTTCCGCGGCATTTACCGCCTGCGGCGATGCGGGGACGGATGA
>JAAZGC010000293.1 GCA_012511425.1 Clostridiales bacterium
AGCTGGGGAAATCAACACGGGAATGAATTTCTTGCCGAAGCAGTATATGACGGAACTCCTCATGAACTTTTATCCGGATTCTTCTACAAAGATTAAAAATATGATATAAAAAATGAAACAATCCTTTAATAGAGGGGATATTCATGGAAAAAGACTGGATATTTATGAATGATGACTATATATGTGATCTGCGAGTTGTCGGTGTTCTGATTCGGGATAACAAGATTCTTGTTCAGCGTGAGCGTAGCGGTAACGAGTTCGCATTGCCGGGAGGACACATTAAAATCGGTGAAACTCTTTGTGACGGACTTGCTCGTGAATTCAAAGAAGAAACCGGTGCAGATATCATTTGCGGGCGCTTACTTTGGAGCGAAGAATGTTTTTGGGAGTGGAACGGAAAGAAATCTCACACCATTGCTTTCTACTACCTGACTGAACTAAGCGAAGGTTCGCAGATCTCTGATGATTCCGAATTTCTGTCACACAAAGATAACTGTAATGTGTTAATTGGCTGGATGCCTGTTGACGAAATCAGGAATGTCACTATATATCCCGAATTTATCAAAAAGGAAATTTACAATTTGAGTGATTACCCCAAACACTTCGTTTCAAAAAGCTGATCCTGATATAGTTTCATAAAGGAAAACTGATGCTTCAAATCAAAAACATATATAAACAATACAAAACAGGCGAATTTGTTCAAGATGCACTTAAAGACGTAAGCCTGAATCTTCGCAAAAATGAGTTCGTTGCCATATTGGGGCCGAGCGGTTCCGGAAAGACTACCCTTCTGAATATTATCGGCGGTCTCGACCGCTATGACAGCGGCGACCTTATAATCGACGGTATTTCGACAAAAGACTATCATGACAGAGATTGGGATACATATCGCAATCACAGCATCGGTTTTGTTTTTCAGACTTATAATCTTATACCGCATCAATCTGTTCTTGCCAATGTTGAACTTGCGCTTACTATCGGCGGAATACCCCGTATGGAAAGACGCAAAAAAGCGCTGCGAGCTTTGGATGAGGTAGGTCTTTCCGAACACATTCATAAAACGCCGAATCAGCTCTCGGGCGGACAGATGCAGCGGGTTGCAATTGCCCGTGCTCTGGTAAATGATCCGGATATCCTGCTTGCGGACGAACCGACAGGCGCTCTTGATACCGAAACGAGCTTGCAGGTCTTGGAGCTTTTAAAAAAAGTGGCTGATAAACGCCTAGTCGTCATGGTCACTCATAATTCCGAACTTGCAGCAATATACGCAACCCGCATAGTCCGTCTGCGAGACGGCAAAATCATCGATGATACTAATATACATAATCCGGGTGAAAGCGATTCGAAAATATCTGAAAATAAGTTTTCTAAAAGAGCAAAGATGCGTTTTCTCACTTCCCTGTCTCTAAGCTTTTCCAATCTTAAAACCAAAAAAGGCAGAACTATTCTGACATCTTTTGCCGGTTCGATAGGCATTATCGGAATAGCGCTGATTCTGGCTTTGTCGACCGGTCTGAACACATATATTGATGATATACAGAAGGAAACCATGACTTCATATCCGATTATTATTAATTCGGAAAATATTGACATGAGCGGGTTTATGGGGATACAGGAAAACCGAAGGGGGTCTCAAAACAAAAGAGACTCTGAGAATAAAAGCAACCTGCAAGGAGTCTTCGCCGACAACACTCAGCTTGAAGTCAAAAAAACTTTTTCTTCGAGCGTAACCGAAAATGACCTGACGGCATTCAAGAAGTATCTGGACGATCCGGAAAGTGAAATAAACAGTTATATCGGAGCAAACGGTGTTATCTACTCATACGATGTAAGCTTTAATATTTATTCATACAACAAAGATAAAAGGTTGATAAGTTCTGATTCCGATACTGAAAATCTATCGATCTCCTCCGAAATGTTTGATGTTATGCTTGATAACCGCAATAGGATGATAAGGAACACAGTTATGGGAACACCGAATAAAGGAGCTGCTAATTTTTCGGAATTGCTGCCGGGTATTGACGGAAAAGCGGTAAGTCATGTCATAGTTGATAATTATGAACTTTTATACGGGGATTTTCCTGAGAACCATGATGAATTATTGCTTATATTAAACGATGAAAACGGCATTCCGACCGATATAATGTATCAGCTCGGTTTTATCACAAGGGACGAATATCTGGATATAATCGGAACAATCGAAAGAGGAGAAGAACCGGACGAATTCAAAATTGATTATGAAACAATCTGTAAACATATTTATTATCTTATACCCGAATGCGATTATTTCGTAAAAAAAGAAGACGGGACTTTCTCATATGCCGGTAATGACACTATTACGGCGGAAAATCTGATTGATAATGCACTTGAATTAAAAATAACCGGAATTGTCCGCCCGGTTGATAAAAACAAAGTCACAATTTCAAGTGTAATTGCTTATACACAAAAACTGACAAACCATGTAATCGAGCATACCGATAAAAGCGCAGTTGTATCGGCACAGGCAAATGCTCCTCAGATTAATGTTTTGACAGGCTTGGATTTTGAAGCCGAAAACGATGACGAAAAAATCGAAGATGCTGTTAAATACATATCAAAACTCAGTCTTTCCGAAAAAGCGGCGCTTTTTCGAACGATTATGTATAACAGCGACTTGGATGAAGGGCAGGACAAACAAAACTCGTCCGTTATACCGTCACTGAATCAGACAGATGATGATGCGATGATGGCTTCCCTGCTTGACAAATGGCTTCTTGAATCAGCCGATCGCGATGTGCTTATAGCAATTTATGATCAATATATTATGGGCGCTTCTTATGAAAACAATATGGAAGCTTTTGGAAAACTGAGTATTGACACCCCTTCATCGATCAGAATATAAGTCGACAGCTTTGAAGACAAAACCTCAATCGGAGAATGCATTTCAAATTACAACGAAACCGTAGAAAAGACCTCGAAAATCTCTTACACCGACTATGTTGAGTTAATGACTTCTTCGCTGACGTCGATAATCGATGTCATTTCATATATTTTGATCGCATTTGTATCAGTTTCCTTGGTTGTTTCCTGTATTATGATAGGTATCATAACTCATATCTCGGTAATGGAACGAACAAAGGAAATCGGTATTCTGCGCGCGCTCGGAGCATCAAAACAGAATATATCTCAGGTGTTCAATGCCGAAACGATAATAATCGGATTTTGTGCGGGACTTATCGGTGTCGGCACTTCCCTGCTTTTAACAATTCCCATCAACGCTCTTATTCACAGGCTGCTTGATATATCGGCTATGTCGGCATTTTTGCCGCCTGTTTCGGCTGTGATTCTTGTCGCGCTGAGTATCATAGTTACCGTTATGGGCGGCTTGTACCCCGCCAAAATCGCTTCAACCAAAGATCCCGTAATTGCGCTTCGCACAGAATAAAAAATATATAGGGGATTTTTATAGCGTTTTAAAAGCCGGGGTTTTGCAATCCCGGCTTTTAGTTAAATATATAATATTTTGATTTATTTCGGGAAGACAATCAGATTCGTTGCTGTTGTCAACCATCAACTTCTCTAATGCTCCATCCGGCTTTTGTATAATCGCCGGCAGTGTCATATACCATTCGCAGGAGTGAGGCGGCTTCGGTCCAATTCTGGTCAAAACCGCATTTTTCATCCTCCCACAGCATTGATGCCGCAGCCGGCAATTTAGGGAGATAATCGGGAAGGTGGTGCCATGTGGTCAGCATAACACCGAAAAGATCAAGTTTTTTAGCGCTTACCGAGAGAGCTTTAATATTTCTGTTATCGTCGAAGGGACAGGCGATGACATCGAACCCGGCCTTCTTGAAATATTCGGAGGTTGGGTTTGATTCATTAAGATAACCATACTGCCAGTCGGCAATAATAATCCTGCGATCAAGCGATTCGAGTGCCTTGAATGTTCCGCGGTTTTGTCCGTTGGCTACCAGATAGCCTTCTTTCGGTGTCGGAAATTCATTTCTGCTTATAAGCTCGTCGTGCCAGATTATCGGCCGTCTTCCGTAAGATAGGCAGTCGTCACTGAGATAATTCAGGTATTCAGCCAGCAGCTTTGACGGCTCATGCTTGCGGCATTCGGGACAGGTCGCAAATGAATATGCTTCGTCTAATCCGAGGTGGATATAATTTCCTTCTCCGCAAAGCTCATATAGCTCGTTGCGGATGTCGGACAGCAGCCTCCTGGTATCGGGATTCGAGATGCAGAATGTCCAGCCGTCGGGCTCGAATAGTTTTGCGAGACGCAGGTCCGAATTCAGAGCAACATGTCTGCCGCAGCTTACTCTTGCTGCGGTTGCATGGCCGAGATGATTCAGCATCGGGATGACTTCCATACCGAAACTGCGCGCCAGATTTATTAATGGCTTAATTTCGTTGAAACCGTATGAATATCCATCCCAGGAAAGCGATTTCAGGCAGTCATATTTGTAAGTTCCCCAGAATTCGAGCACTACATGAGTCAGCTTCATAAGCCCGGCGAGTCTGATGGCTTTTTCGATCGTCGATAGTTTGCTGTCCGGGAAAATGCAGAGATGAATGCCTCTGAAAGCAAGTGAAGGACTGTCATGTATCTCTGTGCTTTCTATATAAAGACTTTCTTCGCCCTCGGTTAGATTTGTCGGACAGATTAGCTGTACAAGCGTTTTGAAGCCGTTTATAAAACCATTCGCTTCCCATGCTTTCAGGGTTACACCGGAGCGGTCGGCTTTGATTGCATATTCGTCTTCTTTGTTAATATTTATATCCGTATCGATGCCGATTACCAATTTACAGACATTCTCCGAGCCAATGCTGCAGGTATCAAATTCGATTTCCGATGCCGTAAAAGCAAAGCGATGCCAGAGATATTTAAGTGTGTCTATGGTGTCAGTCGGGAGATCATTGGGGTGAATCAGTGTCCCGCGAACCAAGCTGCCGAATAAAAACCGCTCGTTATCTTTATCAATTACTTTTTTCGGTGAAGGATAAAGTCGGGTAAGATACATGTCTTATCCTTTCGGTTATATACTTAAAGAGTGTCCATCCATTTAAGAGAATCGGAGAACCACTGAGCTATATGCGGGTTTATAAAGCATCCGCCCCAACCGGCTTCGGTTCTCTCATCGGCAAGGGAAATTCCGTGCGCGCCTCCCGGATAGATATGCAGCTCAAATTTCTTACCAGCTTCTGCAAGTTTAGCAGCCATGTCTATAGCATTCTTTACGGGAACAACATTATCGTCCGAAGTGTGCCAGATAAACGCCGGCGAGCTGTCCTGATCCACCAGATCGGCGGGGGAGACGGAGCGCTTCATTTCATCGGTCGGATTATTCGTTCTGAGCTGGTAATTGTAAAGATCCGTCGGGCCTGCATTATATGAAAGACAGGCATAAGACAGCACAACACCTGCCGGACGGTTCCAGCCGTAAGGTATATCTATTGCATTGTTTACTTCTTCGTTTTTCCATGCGGTTCCGAGCATTCCGCAGAGATGACCTCCGGCGGAAAATCCGATTGCGAAAATTTTCTCCGGATCGATATGGAAACGCGATGCATTGAGGCGAATATATTTCATCGCCAGAGATGCATCAATGAGCGGTTTCGGATGTCTGGCTTTTTCCTGAATCGAATATCTGAGAACAAACGAAACATATCCGTAACCGAGGTACGCAAGCGCTATCGGTTCACCCTCCCTGTCCGAACAGCCCCAATAGCCGCCGCCCGGCAAAACCAGCATCGCTTTCCGGAGCGGCGTCCGGTTTTCCGGTGAATCGAACGGGATATAGCAGGTCAGCGTAATCTCCGGATTTTGCGGATCAAGTATTACTTTTTCGATTGTCATTTCATCCTCCAGAATAAAAATTTTGTCTTTTTAGTTTTCGCCGGATTTTTTGAGAGCATCCTTCAGCATTCTGTCACAAAGGCGCTTTGTTTCATTTTCCATATTGCGGCATTTCTCCGCCGTAGTTTCCAAAAGTTCTTTTGCCATCACCCTGCTTTTGTTTTCAAGTTCGGCACTGATTTCAACCTGGCGCTTGGATGCTTCGGAAGCTTCTTTATCATATAATTTTATATTTTCAAGATATTGCTCGGCAGCTTTTTGTGCTGCATCAAATACACCGTTGATCTTAAGAGCCGCTTCTGCAATGGAACCGGCATTTTCGATTTCAAGCCTGCGTTCGGCAAGAGCTGCCTTCGTTTCTTCAAGTTCAGCTTTAAGAATGTCTACGAGCTTTGTCTGCTCAAGAAGCATTTCAAGCAGGTCGGCGCGGCTTAATTTCTTGAGTTGTTTATCTGTCATGATATCTACTCCGAATAATAGTTTATATACAAGTATAATTATATCACATTTTTTAACCATAATCAACTTTCATTGATATAATTTTCGGAACAATTTAATCGAATTTTGTTATATTGAATTTTCCGACGCCACATTTTTGAGTTGATACTTGAAAAATGCGGTTATTTGGGTTATAATATATACAGTTTTAGATATTGGAGATTATAAATTATGGAAAATAGATTGATGCCGGAACACATGCTGTACAGTCCTGCGGTTTTTGCGGTCGGAAACTTTTATCAGATTTTCATCCCTTTTAACTGTCCCGCAATAGTCAAAGTAATTGTCGGGAACAAAGAATTTTATGACGATTCAAATGGTATTCTGCGCTCTGAAACAACCGTACATAAAGTCACCGTCCCAATGAAGGTTTTGGATGAAGCTGCCGGTTATACCGTCTGCTTCCGCAAGATGATCGAACGCAAGCCATATTTCCCAGTCAGCTCCGATGAAAGGCGGATTAGCTTTGATTTCAGACCTGTTCCGCAGAATAAAGAAAATATTAACATTTACCTTATTTCTGATACACACAATATGTCTGTCGAACCTATCGCCGCGGGTCGGTTTTTCGGGGATGCTCCTGATCTTCTTATTCTTAACGGAGACATTCCCGATCACAGCGGTTCTCCGGAAAACTTTAATACCGTCTTTGCCATCATCGACGGAATAACATATGGAAGCATTCCGGTGATATTTTCAAGGGGAAATCACGATACAAGAGGGATTTATGCCGAGAAATTCATCGAGTTTACCCCCTCTTTATTTGACAAGACATATTACACCTTCAGATTGGGACCGTTATGGGGAATTGTGCTTGACTGCGGAGAGGATAAAGACGATTCACACGAAGCATATGCCGGAACCGTCTGCTTCCATGATTTTCGCCTCAGAGAAACGGAATTTATCCGTTCGGTTATCGATAATTCGGAACATGAATATGATGCTCCCGGTGTGACTCGTCGTCTAATTGTCTGTCATATACCGTTTACCTACACCGATCATCCGCCGTTTGACATTGAAAAAGAAATATATTCAGAATGGGCTCGTCTGCTGAGAGAACACATCAAGCCGGATGTGATGCTGTTCGGACATATGCATACGAGCGAGATCTGGAGGCAAGGCAGTACGAACGATACAAAAGGCCAATGCGCCGACGCGGTTGTTGCCGGTGTTCCGGAATACAATAAAGATGGCAAAAATCGCTATACCGGAGCTGCTGTTAATCTCGTTAAAGAGAAAATAAATGTGGTATTCAACGACAGCGACGGAAATATCATCGGAAAAGAAACTATCGCTTATTTATAAAAACATCGGAGGTTTATCATGCGTATTACAATTATCGGCTCAAGCCACGGAGTTCCGGAACCAAAACGCAAGTGCGCCTGCACCATGATCCAGGCAGGAGGCAATACTTATTTTATCGATATGGGGTCTCAGGTAATCGAGGAGCTTATCGATCGCGGCATACCCGTCGAATCGGTCAAAGCGGTCTTTGTCACTCATATGCACGGAGACCACACAAACGGACTTATCTCTTTCTTTGATCTTTGCAACTGGTATTTCAGAGCTGCTGAACCGCTGATACTTTTGCCCGAAGAAAAAGGACTTAACGCCATGTTCGGATGGATAGAAGCCAACGGGACCGCTCTGCGCGGGATTCGCACCGGAGTGATCAACGAAGGAATCACTTACGATGACGGAACGCTTAAAGTCACTGCGGTCAGGACAAAGCATTCTGCGGTTTCATATTCCTATGTAGTCGAAGCCGAAGGAAAACGTATACTTTTTACCGGTGATTTAAAGGGACCCGATGCCGATTTTCCGGAATTGGCAAAAGAATTGCACATGGATCTGATGATCTGCGAATCTGCGCATTTCTCTCCCCTCAAATATATACCCGTTTTCGAGGAAGCAAAAGCCGGAAAAGTCATTATCAATCATTATTCGATGACCTGGATGACCGATCTGATTAAGCTTAAGGCTGAAATGCATCCCTATGACATACGGCTGGCAACAGACGGTCTCGAAGTCGAGCTGTAATCCGATCATATTCAAATAAAACAAAATCCTACTTGTAAGAACAGGAGTCTTTCGATGTTATCAGACGGAAAAATCTGGGTGGCAAATAACGACAGCGGGGAGCAAATCTTTCTTTTACCGGAAATGGCAAACCGACACGGTCTTGTCGCCGGAGCAACCGGATCAGGCAAAACCATAACGCTTAAAGTAATGGCCGAATCATTCAGCGAAATGGGTGTTCCGGTATTTATGGCAGATGTCAAAGGCGATATCGCATCAATTATGTTTCCCGGAACCGATTCCGAAAACATGCAGAAGCGAATCGAGAAATTTGGGCTTGCAGATGCCGGCTTCAGCTATCAGGGATATCCGGTCACACTCTGGGATATTTACGGGGAAAAAGGAATACCTCTCCGAACCACAATATCAGAAATCGGTCCCCTGCTTCTTTCCCGAATCCTTGATCTCAATGACCTTCAGAGGGATATACTTTCAATCATATTCAAAATCGCAGATGAAAACAATCTGCTTCTGATCGATACAAAAGACTTGAAATCAATGCTCAATTATGTCCGGGATAATTCCGCGATTTTTGCCGCCGATTACGGCAGAATGAGCTCAGCATCCATAGGCGCAATTATAAGAGCCGTTGTCGGGCTCGAAGCCGACGGTGCCGAATATTTCTTCGGCGAACCCGGTCTTTCCGTTAACGACTGGCTGACGCTCGGCGAGGGCGGAAAAGGAATGATTAACATCCTTGACTCGAGTTCGCTTATACTGAACGGAAGGCTGTATTCCACTTTTCTGCTTTGGCTGCTTTCCGAGCTGTTTGAAACACTGCCCGAGGTAGGGGATCTCGCCAAACCAAAGATGGTATTTTTTTTTGATGAGGCGCATCTGCTGTTTGACGGCACTCCACGCATCCTGCTTGATAAAATCGAACAGGTTGTCAAGCTTATCCGTTCGAAAGGTGTCGGGGTCTATTTCTGCACTCAGAATCCGAGCGATATTCCGGACGGAGTATTGGCACAGCTCGGAAACAAGGTTCAGCATGCGCTAAGGGCATATACGCCAAAGGAACAGAAGAATGTAAAAGCTGCAGCAGAATCGTTCAGGCAGAACCCGGAATTTGACACCTACAATACCCTTCTCGAACTCGGAGTCGGAGAAGCTGTCATTTCCTTCCTTGATGAAAACGGTGTTCCTTCCGTCGCACAAAAAGCAAGTATCCTTCCTCCTAAAAGCAGAATGGGCTCGATTTCCGATGCCGAAAGAGAGCGTTCTGTTAAGTCCAGCCTATTTTTCAGCAAATATTACGAGGCAGTCGACCCGGATTCGGCTTATGAGAAACTGAACCGTCAGGAAGCACAAGAAGCTGCCGAGAAAGAGAAGGCAGAGCTCGAAAGAAAAGAATTTCTTGAAAAAGAGAAAGCTGCCGCAGCCGAAGAAAAAGAAAAAGCCCGCGAAGAAGCAAAAAAAGCACAGGCAAGAAAACGAGCGGTTTCATCAGTCGGAAATACGGTCACCGGCACTATCGGACGCGAAGTCGGCAAACAGATAGGAAAAGGCTTCGGAAAATTCGGCAAGACACTCGGAGGGAATCTCGGCGCCTCACTCGGTCGAGGGCTTTTCGGGACTCTGTTTAAAAAATAAACTGAAAACAACAATGCCTGCGGTGTGATTGCCGCAGGCATTGTTTTAGTGACTTTATAATAAGTAATAATGAATATTAACCCGCTGCCAGTTCCTGATAGTTAGCGGTGGCTTTATCCATTGCAGTAATTACTTTCGATTCAATCTTGGCATATCTTGATGTCAGGTCTGTTTGATATGCATCGGTCATTCCAAGAGTCAATCCGCCCAAACTTCCCCAGTTATTGAGATAACCGAGGTCATAGCGCAGGCTACTGAAAACTAAATCGAGAATTGCTTCAGATTCATTGTCTCGGGTTCCTTTATACTTGAGGTAAACTTCATTGTAAGCCGGAGTCAGAACATTTTTTGACTCAGCGGCAAGCGCATTGGCGATATTAACCGAGAAGCTGACATCTTTTATATCTTTTGCTATACAGAACATTGCGGCGACATGAGGATTGATGGTATGATAATAACTTGCTTGCGCTTCATCATAAAGCGGCACGGGAAGAATTCCGAAATCGGCGTCCATAGTGCGCATATGTGTTATAGAGTGGAATTCGTTGAACTGGAAAAGTCCCTGATTATTCGAGAACATCGCCATGAGATCTTCATTAGGAACGCCTATTTTGGACCATGAAAGCGAAAGATTCGGATCAAACAGAATCTTTGTATATTTTTCAAAAGCCGAAACGGTCTTATCCGACATGAAAGTCAACTCGGGAATGTCTTCGTCATTTTTCGTTGTAAACTTAACATCGGCACCAATCAGTCCGAGAGCCATAAAGTCGCAGTAATAAAGCAGACCGAATTTATCGCTCTGATCCATTTTGCCATCGCCGTTAATGTCTTCCGAAACGGTCGCGCTCATTTCGACGAATTTATCGATAGTCCATTTGTTTGAGCTGACAAGTTCATACGGCGACTCAAGATTATATGAAGAAGTCATCTGCTTGTTGAACAGCAGGACACCGATCGATTTTTTGTACATGGTGCCGATATCACCGGTTATGAGATAGAGCTGGTTTAAATAGGACATCTCTTTTACCGAGTTCTGATCCCACCACGGCTGATCGAGCTGCATGTTTTCGAGCGCCGCGAGATTCAGAAGATAACCGCGCTGAGCGGCGGTTGCACCGTCACGGGAATTAAGAAAAGCGATATCATAAGCTCCGTCGCCTGCGGTAACCGATTTCTTTAAATTTGTGAAGCTTCCGGAACCGGATATCTGGGCGGATACAACATCAACATTATATTTCTCTTCTACGAATATCGTGCGCTGATATACGGCATCGTTAAGTGTTTCGCCGTTTTCTTCGGTTGCAGCGAAGTCGGCGTCATACCAAGTGATATTGGATTCGCCGTATGGATCGTAGGCGTATACAGTAAAGGTCCTGCCTTCATAGTCGGTATCTTCGGGTATATTTGCTGAATATCCGGTTGCTTCTTCGACTGCGCCTTCGGGAGCCGCTGTGTTTTCCGCGGCTTGGGTGTCGGCATCGGGAGTTTTTCCGGAATCTCCTCCGCAGGCTGCGAATGAGGCAAGCATTAAAACTGCAAGGATAAGGGCAACGTTTTTCTTCATTGCGAAGTCATCTCCATTCATAATATAGTTATTTTACTTTTATATAAGCGACAAGAGGACAGTGATCCGAGACCATGGTCAGCGGACGGATAACCTTAACCGTTTCAAAACCGTCGGATATAAAAATATAATCGATCTTGATTTTCGGCTCCGGTGATTCGAAGGTATTATACGGCGTACCGCACGAAATCGATGCTTCCGTCAGCCGGTCGGAAATCGGAACGAGCATCGGATCATCAGGCTGCATATTAAAATCACCGGCGAAAATAATATGTGTCTGCGGTTCATTTTCTTTGATTTTATCAATGGTTTCGCAAATCGTTTTGACGGCATTTGCCCGCTCCGATTCATGAAGTCCGAAGTGGGATACGAGAAATGCGACTTTCCCATATTCGGTTTTCATAAAGGAAAGCAGCAGATTCCTTGTCTCATAGCGCGGTCCGTCTCTTTTCGGAGGATCGGGAATCATTATTGTTTCGGCGGAAAAAATATCGTATTTTGACAACATTGCGTTGCCGTATGGATATCCGTTAACCGTTATCGCCGGAGCGAAATATTCTTTCATTCCGAGTTTTTGCGCCATATAACCCGAATGAGATTCAATTCCTTCTATCGTTTTGTTTCCGATCTCATTTAAAGCTACAATATCCGGCCGGATCGTCTCTATTACCCGACATGCGGCGTCATATGAACGAGTTCTCGGTTTTTCGTTGTTCCAACCGGAGCATACGTTATATGTCATTACAATCATAAGCGGTTTTTGTTCCTTTTTTCTGTTTAATGTTTATAGATATAAATTTTATCAAAACTCACTGCTTTTGTCAAGAATATTTCTGAAAACAAAAAAGGCAGGCACTCGGAAAAATGAATACCTGCCGCTGATATTTTACTTATACACCGGCCATTAGGTTGATTTCGGCATTGCCGGACTCTTCTTCTTTACTTTTTTTGTCATTATCAACAGGGAGTTTTTTAACGGTCGCCCATGTTACGCGGCGGTCGGTGATTTCGTCAATTCTTATTGTGAGACCGTCAACAGTAACGACAGGGTGGGTACCGTCGGGCGGTATCTGTTCAAGACAGCTGAATATTAAGCCACCTAAGGTACCGAAATCTTCATTGTCGGATCCTATATCTATTCCCAGCGCATCGCTCACTTCTTCAAGCGATGTATTGCCGGCAATGCGCCAGCTGTCATCACTTAGCTTTGTTATGTGCTGCTCGTCTTTTGTGTCGGTTTCGTCGTAGATATTGCCGACAATCTCTTCGAGCAGATCTTCCATCGTAATAAGGCCGGAGATACCGCCGTATTCATCGATAACAAACGCCATATGCGTTTTCTGCTGCTGCATTTTTGAGAAAAGACTGTCTGCCTTTGCGGTTTCAGGAACGAAAAACGGCTTTGCAAGCAATTCTTCAAGAGTTTTCGGTTCATCGGAGCGAAGATTCAAGAGATACTCACGGGTTCTTACAATACCTTTGATTTCATCTATCGACTCTCCGCATACCGGGAAACGGGAATAACCGGAAACACGGATTTTTTCTATGATTTCTTCTTCTGAATCATCCTCCCAGATTACGACCATGTCTGTTCTGTGAGTCATGATTTCCGAAGCTGTGCGATCGTTGAACTCGAATATATTATCGATCATCTCTCGCTCATCAGAATCAATGGTTCCCTTCTTCTCACCGGCGATAAGCAGATATCTGATCTCATCTTCACTGAGTGCAGTCGTTGCATCGGTTTTGCTCTTATCCGGCTTTAATATAAGATTGGAAATTCGGCTTACAAAAAAGATCATCGGCCGCAGAATAAATCCGAAGAAACTCAGGAGCGGACAGGAAAAACGAGCGAATTTATCGGCATTTCCCATCGCCTGACGCTGCGGAACGATCTGTCCGAATACAGTCATGAAGAAGACAAGGAAAAGAATAATAACTATCTTTCCGATATGGCTTATGGTTTCGGTGCTTATCAGAGTAAAACCGGCGCCGGTGATAAGGGCGGCAAGTTCTTCTGCAGCTCCCGAAACGGTTGCTGCGGCACATGCCATTGAGGTAATGGTTATGCAGATTCGAACGGTAAGCAAAAAATCGTTTCTTGAAAGACCGCGTGAAGTCGTTGATTTTACACTTCCGTCTTCGGAAGTGACAACGCCGTCGTTAAGCATTTTCAGAAGTCTTGCGGAGATCTTATCCCCGTCGGCAGCCTGGCGCCGTAGCTTTGTGTCATCGAGAGAAATGACAGCGGTTTCAGAAGCCGAAAAGAAAGCTGCAAGCGCGATGAAAACAACCTGGATGATTACAAATTTCAACAGTTCCATTTTTGTTGATACTCCATACGGCGTCAGGTCATAATCCATGTTTAACGGATAACAGACATTGATTTGCCAATACCGGATGGGAATGATTATTACCGCTACGCAAAAAAGACGGTGTCATCGCAGAAAACTGCGCTTTTTCATCGTCTGTCCTGATATTCAGATTTTATTTTCGGCGAACTCAACGCCGTCGGCGGTTTAAATGTGTACGGGTTGTCCGTACCGCAACCGCCTGATCCTGAGTCGTCCATCTAAATTAATGACTCCAAATATAATGCGTTTCTTATTATATATTTTACACTGTCAGTACTTCGGATATGTGAATTGCGGTTTAATTATTTGTAAATTGCGCGGAGTGTGTTTTTGATTCCGATCTGTGTATAACTTAATATAATTATACACAGATCGAATTGCGATCAGTTTTAACATAAATATGTTGAAGCCTGCGTCACTTTGAGTTATAATATATTGAACCGATTTATGAGAACGGTATTATTATTTGTTCAGGTATATTTATTCAGGCTTTTTGATAAACGCTTTCGAATGCAGCGAAATCGACTTTGTAACCGATACCGCCGACCGAGTCTTCAAGCTGAGCGATATTGCGGCAGCCTACTATCGGTATAACCTCGAAGCAGGGATTTGATCTCAGCCATGCAATCGAATTCTGAGTAAGCCCGCGGCCGTTTGATTCGGAAAGGTTCTTTAAAATCTCAAAGTTGCGGCTGTTGATGTCGTTTGTATAACGCTTAATTGTCATTTCGTTCAGTTTATCTGCCGCGAGCTTGTCAAAATAGCCTTTAGCCTGCGCTGTAAATGCAAATACCGGCATTTTCTCATCACGATAAAATGCGAATTCTTTTTCGTCCATTACTACGAGAGTGTTGTCGATTGCGTCAAGATTCACCTGAGCGAGTGAATATTCCATCTGGCTCGTGCATATTTTCGGAAGACCGTTTTTCCCGGCATATTCGTTTGCAGATTTTATTCTGTCTGCGCGCCAGTTTGAGACTCCGAGACTTCTTGCCTTTCCTGATTTGACAATTCCCGCAAGCGTTTCCATTATTTCTTCGACACCGCGTCTTGTGTCATCCCTGTGAAGCCAGTAGATATCAATATAATCAACTCCGAGACATTCGAGAGAACTGTTGATGTCATCTTCAATTTCCGCTTTTGAGAGTCTCGGCATCGTCATAGGGGTTCCCGGCAGCGGGTGCGCGCCTTTGGTCGCAATCAGCACATTGTCCCGAACCGATGCGGGCTTATCTTTAAGCCATTTCCCTATCGTCTTTTCACTTACATGACGGTTCGGCGGCTGAAAATCGCCGTATACACTGGCGGTGTCAAGAACATTCCCACCGTATTCGATGAACCTGTCGATAAGCGCAAAAGATTCCTCTTCCGAAATTCCGGTGCCGAAGGAAGCCGTACCGAGTGCAAGCTCACTTGCCATTATGCCGTCTGCTATCTTGATTTTTTTCATTGTTTCACCTCTTAATCAAAAATTTGTCGAAAGCGCTATATAACGCCGGTTGTCGGTTGTGCATGCGCAGAAGAAATGATATACTTTATCTTTCCAGGTGACAATCCACGGTTTATGGGCGTGAACATCGAGATCAGGATTGTCCTTTAATGGTTTATTTGTAGGTTCTCCCAGCCACTCGACCCAGTTTACAAGGTCAAAAGATACGGCGAAGGTGTCATATGCACCGCCGCCCATGCGGTACTTGAAAAAGCTCATGACATATGCGTCCTTATACCTTGTTATCATCGGATCGCCGGTAATGAGACCGGCCGGGTCTCCGGTTATATCATCGATAACAGGGAGCCTTCCATATCTTTTCCAATTGACCATGTCATCAGAAACCGCCATATATATACGCTCGTGGTTGTCATAGCCTTTTGCGTTATAATACATTACATAATCGAAACCGGTCAGCCCTTCCGAATCGCGTATCACGGTGCTTTTATATAGTGTTTTGGTTTCAAACAGCCGTGCATCCGGGTCACTCGGGCTGAGTATCGGCTTTTCGCAGCGGATAAAGGCGTTTTTATCAAGCGGATCTTTAGATGAAGCAATTCCCATAAACAGCGGGTCCGGCTCGTAGCCGTCCTGTGCGCCGGCAAGATAAGTCAAATAGTATCTCCCGTCATTTGCCGGCTGAAGCTTACAGCCGCCGTTCCAATCCGTGTTATAAAGCGCGGCATAACCGGCTATCTGTTTTGAATCCCAGATCCGCGTATCGTCTCGGCACAAAAGGCGGCCTATATATCCCCAATGAAGAAGATCATCGGACGCTGCGATATGCGTTTCATAGCCGGATTTTGATACATCCTTCGGTATGGCGATAAAATACATGTAAAAACGTCCCTGGTACCGCACAACCGAAGGACAGTCGGTATAATAATCGGACATTTCCATCACGCTGCCGCGAAAGTTATTTGTCTCAAGCGCGGAGCGGATCTCTCGCATTAATTCGGGAGTCACCTGTTTTGTATTCCTTATACGGTCATAATTGAATTCAATCATAAATAACCTCAATTCATCTGTTTTATCCGGCAGACCGGCATAGCTTAATTAATTTACGAAAGCATGGTATTTTTCAATGTCAGACATTAACAGCAAAGCACTGAGTTTTAAAGACGGCTTAAGAGACGCAGTTCCCATATGCCTCGGTTACCTTTCCGTCAGTTTTGCCTTCGGCATGATCGCAGCCGCGAAAGGGATGCCGGTCTGGGCAGCTGGGCTGTTTTCCGTGTTATGTATTTCCGGAACCGGCCAGTTTGTCGGAATCAATTTAATGGGAGCAGGTGCAGGCATTATAGAACTGATTTGTACCGTGGCTGTCATAAACGCAAGATATCTGCTGTTATCAATTACGCTATCTCAAAAGCTGCCGGGAAAAATAACTTTCTGGCAGAGACTTATAATAGCTTACGGAAATACCGATGAGATTTTCGCGATTGCCGTTACGAGAACACAGCCGCTTACCTTTTCTTATATGTGCGGGATGATATTTATCTCATTGTCAGGATGGCTCGGAGGAACGATACTCGGCGAGCTTGCAAACGGACTTATATCCGAATCGATAATTCTGGCGATGAATATAGCACTGTATGCAATGTATATTGCGCTGATCATGCCGGACGCGAAAAAGTCGGTTCCGGTAACAATTGTAATATTGATTGCGATCGTTTTTTCCTGCGCACTTACATATCTTCCTTTTACAGTAAAATTCGGCAGCGGATGGATAATAATAATTGCGGGTATAGCGGCATCAGTTATCGGAGCGGCAGTATTTCCCTGCCCGTTATCTGACTTTGAAGACTCATCCGGTACACAGACTGCAGAGGAGGCAAAATAAATGGATCTTGC
>JAAZGC010000294.1 GCA_012511425.1 Clostridiales bacterium
AGCCAGCCGGGTCAGTTTGCCTGCGACGAGCAGGTCACCGTTGAAGGCCCCCGCGGCCGCCTTGAGCGCGTTCGCGTCTTAGGACCCGTCCGCGCCGAAAGCCAGGTCGAGCTTTCCGCCACTCACGCCCGCACCCTCGGCATCAAAGCCCCCGTCCGCGAGTCCGGCGTTATCGACGGCACTCCCGGCTGCAAGCTGATCGGCCCCTGCGGCGAAGTCGAGCTCGACAAGGGCGTCATAATAGCCAAGCGCCACATCCATATGACCCCCGCCGACGCCGAAGCCTTCGGCGTTGCCGACAAAGATGTAGTCTGCGTCAGACTCGACACCCCCGACCGTTCTTTGATTTTCGGCGACACCGTCGTCCGCGTCTCCCCCAAGTTCGCCCTTGCGATGCACATCGACACCGACGAATCGAACGCCGCCAACGCCGGCGGAGAGGTTTACGGGGAGATTGTTAGGTAAGTTAAGTCTTTCAGCCGCCTCGCCGGGGTACGGGTTCAAACCGTAGCTGAAATTAAGTTATAAATGCTAAAACCGGTAAAAACTAAACTTTGGAACGGCGATGTTTTGCCTAAGGCAAAACTCGCGAATAGCGCGAAGCGCTATTCATGGAGCGCCGGCAGAAACTCTCGCATTCAGCGGACGCAAAGCGTCCGCTGAATGCAGTAAACATTTTGTTAATTTATCATATCCGGACTTTAAAATGCCGGCGGAATGTGATATAATCAATGGTAATCGCAGTGCGGAAAGCACTGCGAAATCACCGTTGCACGGTCGGAGGCGCCTCAGTCCCCGGCTTTGTTTTCGGCAAGAATATATTTTATGAGGAGATTTTATCATGCTCAAAGAAAAGAAACAGGAAATCATGCGAGAGCACGGCCTTCACGAAGGCGATACCGGCTCACCCGAGGTACAGATAGCGCTTCTTACCGAACGCATCACCAACCTTACCGAACATCTCAAAGCAAACCCGAAGGATAACCACTCCCGCCGCGGTCTGCTTATGATGGTCGGCCGCCGCCGCGGACTTCTGGGATATCTCCAGAAGAACGACATCATGCGTTATCGCGCCATCGTCGAAAAACTCGGTCTGCGCAAATAATGACAAAACGGTTCGCCCCGAGGCGTCTGTCCCGGGCGAACCGATGTTTTTGTTTTGAATTGTCCGCAATCGGCGAATTCAAAAACAAGTCCGCATTAACGCCAAACGGCGTGATTTATAAACAACAATCATCCGTACAAGGATTAGCAGTTCAATATGCCGCATGCCGCCCGGGGTGCCGTGTATTCGAGTGCTAAACCTCTGCGGATGAAAAACAAACCACAGGAGGTTTATTAATGTTCAGTAATTTCAAGGTTTTTGAGTACGAGCTTGCCGGACGCAAGCTCGCAATCGAGACCGGCAAGATGGCGGGACTCGCCAACGGCTCCTGCCTCGTCCGCTACGGCGACACCGCGGTGCTCTGCAGCGCAACGGCGTCGATGATGCCCCGCGAAGGCATCGACTTTCTGCCGCTTTCCGTCGATTATGAGGAGCGGCTTTACGCAGTCGGCCACATCCCCGGCTCCTTCATCAAGCGCGAAGGCCGCCCGACCGAAAACGCGATCCTCTCTTCCCGCGTGATCGACCGCCAGATCCGCCCGCTTTTCCCGAAGGATCTGCGCAACGACGTCGCCGTAAACCTGATGGTCATGAGCGTTGAGCAGGACTGCAGCCCTGAATTCTGCGGAATGCTCGGCGCATCCATCGCCCTTTCGATTTCGGATATTCCGTGGAACGGCCCTACCGCCGGCGTTCTCGTCGGCATGGTCGACGGCGAATTCTGCATCAACCCGACACAGGCGCAGCGCGCGAAGTCGGACCTTGAGCTGACCGTCGCCGGTTCCGAAGCAAAGGTCGTCATGATCGAAGCTGGAGCAAACGAAGTCAGCGACAAGGATATGTTCGACGCCATCATGCTCGCGCATGAAGAAGTCAAGGGGCTCTGCCGTTTTATCAACGGCATCGTCGCCGAGATAGGCAAGCCGAAGTTCGATTTCCCGTCCGGCGCCATTGATGCGGAGCTGCTGGCCGAAGTCGAGGCGAAGGTGAAAGAGGATGTGAAGCTCGCGCTTGACACCGACGACAAGTCGGTTCGCGACGCCCGCCTCCAGCCGATAATTGAGCGCGTTTACGCCGAATACGACGAGAAGTATCCGGATCAGCGCCCGATGTTCGACGAGATTCTTTATCAGATCCAGAAGCATATCGTCCGCGAATGGCTTATCGTCGACAAAAAGCGCGTCGACGGCCGCAGCATGGATCAGATTCGTCCGCTCGCCGCCGAAGTCGGTCTTTTCGGCCGCATTCACGGCAGCGGAATGTTCACCCGCGGCCAGACGCAGGTTGTAACCAACTGCACTCTCGGCTCTCTCGCCGAATCCCAGCTGCTTGACGGCATCGACGAAGCGACCGAAAAGAGATACATGCACCACTACAACATGCCGCCCTTCTCGATCGGTGAAGCAAGATCCGTCCGCTCTCCCGGCCGCCGCGAGATAGGCCACGGCGCTCTCGCCGAGCGTTCGCTCCGCCCGGTGCTGCCGACGGTCGAAGATTTCCCGTATTCCATCCGCTGCGTCTCCGAAGTAGTTTCGTCAAACGGCTCGACTTCTCAGGCCGCCGTCTGCGGCTCGACGCTCGCGCTGATGGACGCCGGCGTTCCGATAACTGCCGCCGTCGCCGGCATCTCCTGCGGACTTATCACCGAGGGTGAGCGCTGGATGACGATGATTGACATCCAGGGACTCGAAGACTTCTACGGCGACATGGACTTCAAGGTTGCCGGAACTCTCAAGGGCATCACCTCGATTCAGATGGACCTCAAGATCGACGGTCTTACCCCCGAAATCATCTGGGCCGCGCTGACGACTACCCACGCCGCCCGCAATTATATCATCGAGAATGTGATCCTGAAGGCGATCCCGGCGCCGCGTCCCGACGTTTCGAAGTACGCGCCGAAGATGATCACGATGCACATCAACCCCGACTTTATCCGCGACGTAATCGGCAGCGGCGGAAAGGTCATTCAGAAGATTACCGCCGACACCGGCGCGAAGATAGACATCGAAGACGACGGCACCATCTTCATCGCCGCCGTCGACCGCGACGCAGGTCTTATGGCTCAGAAGATTATCGAAAACATCTGCTTCGAGCCGGAGGAAGGCGCGATTTACGAAGGCGTTGTCACAAGGATCATCCCGATCGGCGCATTCGTCGAGTTCGCTCCCGGCAAGGAGGGAATGGTTCACATCTCCAAGCTTGCCGACTACCGCGTTGAAAAAGTCGAGGACATCTGCAAGGAAGGCGACACCATGCGGGTCAAGTATCTCGGCGTCGATGAAAAAGGCCGGATGAATCTCAGCCGCCGCGACGCCCTGACCGCCGACGAAAAGGCCGCCGAGGTGCCGAAAGCGCCCTCGGTTGACCCGGAAGCCCGCCGCAGTCCTTATGTTCCGAGAAGCCAGCGGCGCGGAAGAGACGATTAACCGCCACGCGGGGATGGGCAAGTGCCTCTCCCCGCGTTTTTTGACTTTAAAATAATATATATATTCTCACGGCGCTTTTCACAGAATCTGTTTTTTTCGGCGTATTCGCCGAAAATGCCGCAAACGAAAATATTTATCCGAAAGGAAGTTATAAATCATGGAACAGCTCAGAATGCTTCTTATCGACGGAACTCATATCCCGGCGTCTGCGCCGGACGGCTGGTATATCATGTCGCACGCCGACATGATGCGGCGGTACGCCGAAGCAAACCCGAAGGCTTCCGAAGAGGAGCTAAAAGAATACGACGGAAAGCTGGCCGACGGCTGGCTGCTTGCCTGCGAAAGCCTGAACGGCAGCATTAAGCCGCGCGAGACTTTTTATAAAGACATGATAGGCGACCCCGACTGCGGCGCCGAGCGGATTTTCTATATCGTCCGCCACTCCGACGACTTTATCGGCGGCACCGCCACCGCCAAAATTAACCCGGAAACTCCGTCGCTGCATATGGTCGGCGCCGCAAACTGCTGCAAGGGGCAGGGGCTTTCGCTCTCCGTCTGCGCCGCCGCGACAAACGCAATGATCGACGCAGGTATTAAGAGAATCCGGCTGCTGACAAACGAATTCCGCATCCCGGCGCTGAAGACGTATCTTAAATTGGGGTATATGCCGTGGTATTATCTCGAGGATATGCGTGACCGCTGGAACGTCGTTTTTGACGAGCTGGGCGAGAAATACGACCGGAAGAAATTCTTTGCGTATGAGGAAGACGGTGTGACAAAGAGGACGATTGAATAACCGCCCGACATTATTTGAGAGTCTGCGGACGCCTGCGTCGCAGGCGTCCGCCGCGAATCGCCGCCGGACAGTAAAGTCATTATTTGTGTTTTTTTGACGAAGTTGAATAACCGCTTTGCGGTTATTCTGCGAGTTTCACCTTCAGTGAAACATCGTGTTTTGCTTCGCAAAATCGATTTAATTTAAATAATTATATAAAACAAAATGAAACTTAAAGTTAAAGTCAAGCGGGTGCGCGACAGCGCGAAGCTGCCGCACTCGGGCTCTGTGATTGCCGCCGGATATGACCTTTCCGCCGCAATCGATGAAGATATTATCATTCCGCCCGGCTGCTGGGCGGCTGTTCCCACCGGGATTGCCATTGAGCCGGAAAGCGACGCCGTCGTCGGCTTTGTCCTGCCCCGGTCGGGGCTCGGCGCGAAGCACGGCGTTGTGCTGCGGAACTATGTCGGCGTCATTGACGCCGATTACCGCGGCGAGATAATTGTCACCCTTGTGAATACCGGGGAGGACAGTTTTTTCGTCGTTCATCCCGGCGACAGGATAGCGCAGC
>JAAZGC010000295.1 GCA_012511425.1 Clostridiales bacterium
ATATCGGAGGAATATATAAATGGCTCTCAAAAGCGTATCAAACCCGGAGAAGAATGTAGTAGAACTCGAAATTACGATAGATAAGCCGGCATTCGATGAAGCAGTAAATAAAGCATACCGCAAGAACGTAAAAACAATGAATGTTCCCGGCTTCCGCAAAGGCAAGGCTCCGAAGTCAATTATCGAAAAGATGTATGGCAAAGGCGTGTTCTATGAAGACGCGCTTCAGGAACTTATCCCGCCGGCATACGAAGAAGCGCTTAAGGAAAGCAAGATAGACGCAGTTTCCGCCCCCGAATACGACGTTGATACCATCGACGATAACGGAGTTGTAATCAAGGCAAAAGTCTTTGTAAGGCCGGAAGTTGAGCTTGAGGATTATTCCGGATTTGAAGTCGAACGCGAGATAACTCCGGTTAAGGATGAAGATATCGACCGCGAAGTAGAGCGCATCCGCAACCGCAACTCCCGTACAATCGATGTAACCGACCGTGCAGCCGCTATGGGTGACACCGTTGTCATCGACTATATTGGCTTCGACGGAGAAATACCTTTTGAAGGCGGCGAAGCAGAGGATTACAGCCTCAAACTCGGCTCAAACACCTTTATCCCCGGCTTTGAAGAACAGATCGTCGGCCATGTCATAGACGACGAATTTGATGTAAACGTAACTTTCCCGGAGGAATATCACGAAGAATCGCTCAAAGGCAAGCCGGTAGTATTCAAAGTCACTCTGAACGCCATAAAGATGACCGAACTCCCAGAGCTTGACGACGAGTTTGCCAAAGATGTCTCCGAATTTGACACCCTCGACGAATATCGCGCCGACTTAGGAAGAAAACTTGAAGAATCCAATAAAAACCACGCGGATATGCATGTCGAGACCGCAATTGTCGACAAGCTGCTCGAAAAGATGACCGTCGAAGTTCCCGAGCCGATGTATGCGGCAGAACAGGAAAATCAGCTCCGCGACTTTGATAACCGTCTCCGTATGCAGGGCATGGACCTTTCAACTTATCTCAAGTATACCGGTATGGATCTCGACGCTATGCGCAAGCAGTTCCGCCCGCAGGCAGAGCGTCAGGTAAAGACCCGCCTTGCGCTTGAAAAGGTCGCCGCACTTGAAAATATCGAAGTTTCCGACGAAGAACTCGAAAAAGAATACGAAGAGATAGCGAAGCGCTACAGCGTCGACCTCGAACAGGCAAAATCCATCCCGTCCGACACCTTGAAGGAAGACATCAGAATCCGCAAGGCGCTCGACGCGGTCAAGGCTAAATCTGTTATAACGGATGTCGAAGCCAAAGAAGACCACGACCACGGCGAAGGCCACGATCACGACCACGAAGAAAACCACGGCAGCACCGAAGAAGCCGCCGACAACATCGAAGCGTAAGCACCGGGCTTAGATGACAATACTCAAAGCCGGTCAAACAAAAAAACTTTTATAACACAGACATGTGAATGGAATCGCTTTTTGCGGATTCATTCACTTTGTCTGCTTATATCGCCTTTTTTAAACAAACGAAAGGAATTTTTATGCCGCTCGTACCAACCGTAATAGAAACCACCAACCGCGGAGAACGCGCCTATGATATCTATTCAAGGCTGCTGAATGACCGCATTGTATTCCTCGCCGATCAGGTCGACGATGTAACCGCTTCGCTCGTGGTAGCACAGCTGCTCTTCCTCGAAGCGCAGGACCCGGACAAGGATATCAGCCTTTACATCAACAGCCCCGGAGGCTCTGTCACCGCAGGCATGGCGATTTACGACACGATGAATTTCATCAAGTGCGATGTCTCCACGATTTGCATCGGAATGGCCGCTTCAATGGGCGCCTTCCTCTTAAGCTCCGGCGCAAAGGGGAAGCGTTTTGCGCTGCCCAACAGCGAGATCATGATCCACCAGCCGTCCGGCGGCACCCAGGGACAGGTCACCGATATCCAGATTCAGGCAGAGCTGATGGCGAGAACAAAGAACAACCTTAACCGGATACTTGCCATGAATACCGGAAAACCGATAGAAGAAGTTGCCCGCGACACCGAGCGCGACCGCTTTATGACCGCAGAAGAGGCCAGAGTTTACGGCCTGATAGACAAAGTAATCGATAAAAGAGCATGACTGAAATGAAAAACCGGAG
>JAAZGC010000296.1 GCA_012511425.1 Clostridiales bacterium
CTTCGATTGAATCACTTGCCGTCAACAGATACGTCCTGTGAATAATAGTGACCGCCATAGCGCGGGTAAGTTTGGCTCCGGGCGCGAAGCGGGTATCGCTGACGCCCTTTAATATCCCGTTTGAGTATACATATAAGATTATAGGGTGTATGGGAGTATTATCATATACATCCTCAAACGGGAACTCGGTTTCCGGGACCGTGAGTTCTTCGCCGGCACCTCCGGCTGAAGTATCTCCCGTTTCGATTTCGGTCTGATTTGTATCATCCGGCGGACCGTCCGGGCCGTCGGCAAATAGAGCAAACGCCGGTATTGCCAGAATCAGAGCAAGAAACACGGCGATGATTTTCAGCGTTTTATTATTCATAAAAATTCCTCCGACCATAGGTAATTGCGTTTCTTTTTTGATTATAACATCAAAAACACCGATTTATGTAAATCTGATGTTATGAAATTCTAAATAATCAACTCAACTGACAGCGTCAAGCGATGCGGTCAGCTTTTCAAGCGCCGCCTGCGCTTTTGATTCGGATTTTGCATAAGCGGAGGCGAAATCGGATGACTTCTTTCCGTAAAGACTTCCGACAAGGCTGGAAAGACCGCCTATATCGCAGATAACTCCGAAATCGTATACACGGGTTGAGAAGATTATGTCAAGCATCTCGCCCGATTCGTCGTCTCTGACATATCTTGTCTTGAGAGCGTTGTCATAATATGCCACGGTAAGGGTGTCAACCGAGCCGTAAGCCATTGCGGAAAGCGTCACTCCGACAAGCTCGGGATTTTGGCAGTTGTAAGGAAGCGAGACGGTGGGCACACAGATGGTCGAGATAAGGCTGTTGTATTCTTCCTGTGCCTCGTTATATTTTGGATAGGGAAGAATTCCGAACTCGAATTCGGCGTCGCGGAGCCCGTTTATATCAACAAGCGCAAAGGTTACAAACATAAGCCGGCTGTCAAGGAACATATTGCAGGCAGTGTCAAATCCGCCGTCCGAGCCGTTAATGTTATTGTAAGCAAGTGTGTCGAGACAGGTGCTCATCACCTTTTCGATGACTTCGGAGGCGCGCGGAGAGTTCATTGTTATCGTAAGCCCGCCTTCTCCGTCAGAGCTTAATATGCGTTCACCGGCGGCGAAATAGAAGGATATCGGCGCATTTCCGGCAACCGACAGCCCGAAGCGGTCTTCCATGTTGAGCTTTCCGTCGCCGTTGACGTCGGATGTCACGGAAGAGCACATTTCGGTTAACTTGTCCATTGTCCAGGTACCGCTGCGGACAAGGTCATAAGGACTTTCAAGACCGAAGTCGGAAACAAGCTGCTTGTTGAAGAACATTACCATCGTGCATTCATTGTCAAGAATTGATATGTCGCCGGTCGTCATAAACAGCTTGCCGCGGTAAGCAAGATTGTCGTTTGCTCTCTGATCCCACCACGGCTTGTCGAGGTCAAGATAAGGCACCGTCCGCAGATCATAGAAAAGCCCCGATTGCAGCAGCGATATCGAGTTCGACATATACGGCATAACAACATCGTATTCGGTGTCGCCGGCGGTAAGCGATTTTTTCGCAGCATTTTCCGGGAAATCTACACAGTTCTGTGTAATTTTTATATCGAATCTGTCTTCTATAACCAAATTGCGGCGGTACACCGCGTCGTTAAAGAGCTCGCCGGTTTCCGCTTCGGCGAAGATTTCCTTCGAAGTATACCAGTCATAGCCCGAGTTATGCGCGGTGAGGAAATGCACCGTTTCGCCGCCGTAGGTTTTGTCGGGCAGATCGGGACCTTCGGCCGTGGTTTCGGCAGCGGTCGTTTCTTCGGCTGCCGGAGATGTTTCTTCCGGAACATCCGCCGGAGTGC
>JAAZGC010000297.1 GCA_012511425.1 Clostridiales bacterium
ATTCTGCTTTCATCGTTTGTTTTTGCTTCGGCATGCGGGGAGGCAGCAAAAACTCAGCCGGAAGTAACAACCGCCGCTGCTGCTGACGGAGACGTCACCGAAGCTGTAAGCGACGGCACCACCGACAGAGCTGATTATGTCGACTCCTTGCCGGATGATCTCGATTTCGGGGGCGCCAGATACAACATCCTCTGCCAGAAAAGCACCGACTTAAGCTCGCTTGCCGCCGCCAATGAAATGGTTACCGAGGAGCTTGACGGAGACGTGCTGAACGATGCGGTTTACAACCGTGCTCTTAAGGTAATGAACCGGCTGAATGTAGAAATTTCCAAGACTGTTGTTGACGACGTAAATAAAACCGTCCGTCAGTCCGTTGCGGCAGGAGACAACGCTTTCAAATCATCGCCGCATATGCATACTATATCACGCCTCTCGCACTCGAGGAACTGTTTGTCAACTGGCTTAAGATACCTTATATTGATCTGAATCAGCCCTGGTGGCCGAGCACCCTCTCCGAAGACCTTATAATACAGGACTCCCTTTTCTTTGTAAGCGGCGATATATCGATGCGTCTGCTCGAATATACCTACTGTATGTATTTCAACAAAGCCATTGCCGAAAGCTGGAATATCCCGGAAATGTATCCTCTGGTGCTTGACGGCAAGTGGGTTCTCGATAAATACATGGGAATTGCATCCGGAGTATCATCCGACCTTGACGGCGACGGTAAATACACCGTAACCGACTTGTTCGGAACGATGAACAACCACTATTGCGACGTCCGCTTCTTCTGCTATGATAGTCCGCTTTCAAGGCAGACCGAAGACGGCTCGCTCGAGCAATGTGTTATGGCGGACAAGTTTGTCGATGTCTATACTCGCCTCCATGAATATTATCGCAGCTCCGATGCCATATACACGCATGTCGACAATACGACTTCCATAAAAGCCTTCAAGGAAGATCACCTGCTTTTCTATCCATACCTGATAGTCGGTGCGGAGAACTTCCGCGATATGGAAAACGATTACGGTATCATTCCTTATCCGAAATACGATGAAAAACAGGAAAGATACATGACGCTTGCGCATGACAACTATTCACTCATGTGCGTGCCTCTCGACGTTCCCGAAGATAACCTCGAAATGATCGGCGCCGTTACCGAAGCGTTTGCGGCGGAAAGCTACCGTACCATCACTCCGACATATCTCGAAGTCGTGCTTAAGAATAAGTTCCTCCGCGACTCCTACTCCTCTGCGATGCTTGATATTATCACCTCCGGCATGAAGTTCGACCCCGCCGGCATTTATTCCAACAGCCTCGGCGATCCCCTGCACCTTTTCAGAGGCGTCTGGGACGGAAAAATAGACATAGTCTCGACATACACCAAAAAGGAAAAAACTTTCAATAAGTATTTCGATAAGTTCAACGAAAAATACTCGGAACTCGCAGGCTGAGTCCGATATTTACAAAATAATATAAACAACCTGCCGAAAACACAATGGCTCGGATTTTCCGAGCCATTGCTTATTTTATAGGTTCAGCGGAATTTTACCTGAAAAACGACTCCACAAAATCCTTTTCCGTTCCGTCATATACCGCTTCGCACAAAAACAAATAAGTCATCTGATTGCCGTTTGCATAGAATATATGCGTTTTGCCTTTGTATTCAAAGAAGTCGAGGTCGCTGCAGTTGATATTCAGGCCGTTCTGCAAAGTGTCAAGGTCTTTTTCACTGAATTCAACACCCGGTTTGGGTATCCGGTCTTCGTCGCTCCACATCATCATAGGATTGTGGAATCCAACCTCCCAGTCAAGGAAATTCCTTGTCCTGTAAATATACGGAGCATATCGGGTACACGGCAGCGCTTCACATCCTTGTTTTTGTGATACTCTCTTTCATATTCCGGTATATGCCCGGCGCTTGTGATATGAATCAACTCATCAGGCTTTGTCTCAAGAGCATAAACGCCGCTGTCGTCTTTTTCTGTATTTTTTCTGCCGCCGAAATCCGGTTCATATCCGGTGTTTTCAAAAGCTATCTTCAGCACATTTCCGAACTTTGAATGTATGAGGACATCAAACGCTCCGCTGTCATAAATGGCATGGACGACGAATCCGCCGATCGCCGTCAGATTGAATGCGGTTTTATAATTATCCGGCAGTGCGCAGAAAAGCCGTATAACGCCGTCATAGCTCTGCATCAGCATCTCGTTTACCGATGCGGAAAGAACAGTCAGCGTCTCGTAATCGAAGTGCCGGAAATTCCAGGCGGGCAAATCCCGCTTCTCACCGGTAACAAGATTGACCGCCGGATTTTTGCCCCAGCGCAGATAACATGTCATCTGAACATCTACGTAGGTATAGTGCCCGAATCCCTGCGGAGAAATCATCTATGTAGATATCGTTTCTGCCTGAAATTTCCGCAGGAAATCTCCCAGCCCCATCCTTGCGAGATATATCGGCATCATGCACCAGCCCATGCAGACACTTTCGGCGCTGTTTTTACCGAATGGCCCTTCTTCCATACCGGCGGTATGGTGCAGGCAGATGCTGTTATATATCAGATTATAAAGCTCGGTGCCTTTGTCTTTGATGCCGATAAGCCCCGCCGGAAACACCGGCGCCATCTCGGTATCCGGGAATCCGTAATAATCGCGGGCGGGATTTCCGTAAGTTTTGCGGATATACTGACCTTTGTCGCACTGCAGTCCGACGGACAGCACCTTATCGCCCCTGATCTTTTCCCCCTCACCGATACCGAATGTGAAACGGCCGTCTTCGACTTCTTCACCAAGCATATCGACCGTTACATACGGAACGAGCTTATCAAGACGTTCTTTGTATTTTGCGGCTTCCTCCGCGGGCAGAATGTCGCAGAGCGTCCCGAACAATGCCCGTATCATGACAAGATCGGTTATGCTGTCGTCAAGTATAGGCGAACCCTCATAACCCTGAGTGCCGTATATATGGTAATAACCGTCATCGCCGATTTTGAGCATGTCAAGATAAAACGCGGCGACTTCTTTCATTATGGGAAGGGCTTTTTCTTTGAGATAACTTTCATCGCCCGAATAAAGGTAATGATTATATAGCGAAAGAGCAATCTGTGCGCCGCAGGTGCAGTTCAGATCCGTTCCGGTGTCCATTCTTCCCAGGCAGTCGCAGACATCGGTGTAAAATGCGCCGGAGGTTCCTTTAATTTTTCTTGCGAAAAGCTGAGCGTGCGGCAGCTGGTTAATTCTGAAATTGTAAAATGTCTCAAGCAGTTCCGGATGCCCCGCCGTCTCAAGAGGGAAGGTGGCAAGCTGCATATTATAATGGAAGAAATATATCCACGGCACGAAGTCGTAATAAAACCCCCAGATACCGTTGCAGAAATGCGCCGGATACATTCCCTTCATCTGGGAATTGGCGTAATAAAGATTCAGATACCAGAGGTTTTCAAGATAATCCTGTTCTTTCGGCAGGCTGACAAACGATTTTGTCCAGAAATCAGCCCAGGCCGCAGCATGCGCCGCATATATAGCATCAGACCCGGTCTTTTTGGCTTCTCTTACCGCTTCAACCGCCAGTTTGGCGGCTTCATCTTCGGTTTCGGCCGTCTTTACGAAACATATATAGTCACAGATATCTCATCGGCCGCCTCAAACGAGCAGTTAACCGCGCGGGAACCTGCCGTCTTCAATTCGAATTTATTATCGGTAGCCGGCAGGACCGCCACCGCAAAGCAGGTTCCGTTCAAGACCTGAGAAATGACCATAACATCGCCGACAACCGAAGAATCGGTTCCTGAAAGTCCGTATTC
>JAAZGC010000298.1 GCA_012511425.1 Clostridiales bacterium
CCCCGCCAGCAGAAATATTTCGAAGTCGGTTCCTGCTCCAACTTGGGCGACGCTCAGGCAAGACGGCTCCAGATCCGAGTAAAAGAGAAGGACGGCACGAGATACTTCGCCCACACCCTCAACAACACCTGCGTCGCCCCTCCGAGAATGCTCATAGCCTTCCTTGAAAACAACCTCCGGGAAGACGGGACGATAAGAATTCCCGAAGCTCTCCGTCCTTATATGGGCGGCAAGGAACTGATCGTATAATTCGGCAAACCCGCGAATGAAAGGCGGTATTATATGTCCGCTGACCTTTTTGTCATAAAAGCGAGCGATCAGACGCTCAGCATAGTTGTCTGGTCGATCTTTGCAGGGATCGTGATAGGAATATTGCTTTCCGTTTATCATAAGTATGTTTTGGGAATCTTCGTCCGGCGGCTGCTCACAGCGGGCGCTTCGAGTGAAGGCAGCGCTATTACCATGGACGAAGCCGGACTCGGAAAATCCCGGCTCCTGCGGTTCATCACCCGGCGCGCCATCCTCGGCAGCGGTTCTTATCCGAAGATAGTGAGAAGCCCGAGCCTCCCCTATCCCCCGCCGCTCCCGAAGAAGGGGGAGAAGACGCCTCCGAGGAAAATAGACGCAACGAGCCGATTTTATATCCCGCATGATATGCAGCCCCGGGCGGAAATGACCTACACCGGCGGCGGCAGAACCATAATCTGGGCGCTGGTCTCGATCGCCGTTCTGCTCGGCATCGCTTTCCTTTCCTTCTATATCGTTCCGGCGCTGTCGGAAATGCTGACGAATATGTTCCGGTGAACCGATAAAGCGCAAGCCCCCGAAAATAATTGATTTATCGCTGATATCGAGCTATACTGTTTTGATTGGATTATATACACTGACATGGATTATAAAAACGAAGACGGACGCAAAAAAAAGCGCAGACGGGTGACGGGCCCGGTAATCGTGATCACCCTGGCGCTGGTTATCATCGCCGTTGCGGTGGTATTCGGCGCAATATACATTTCCGGTATCCGCTACACCAAAGTCACACTGACCGACGGCAACAATATTAAATTCTTCGGCACGGTCGACGACAGCGGAAATCCCCTGACGGGAAAGCTGTATTTTTCCGACGGATCGACCGCCGAAGTCGATATGGAGAAGTCCGTCGTCACTTATGACAACGGTGATATATATGAAGGACATCTCCAGAAGTTCATGCGTCAGGGCGAGGGAACGATGACTTTTGCCTCCGGCGACGTTTATCACGGCAGCTTTGAAGATGACGCCATCACCGGCACCGGAATCTTCCGCTATGCCAACGGAGACGAATACGAAGGTGAATTAAAAGACGGCCGCCGCGACGGCTACGGAACCTACACCTGGGCGGACGGCTCCATCTACTTCGGCTATTATAAGGACGACCAGAAGGACGGCAAAGGCAAATTCGTCTGGGCGGACGGCTCCTATTACGAAGGCGACTACACCGCCGACATGAAGAACGGCATCGGAGCTTATTTCTACTCGAACGGCGATCAGTATCAGGGCGACTTCAAAAACGACCGCCGAAGCGGCAGCGGAACTTACACCTGGGCAAACGGCGAATCCTTTATTGGCTCTTTCGTCGACGACGTAATGAACGGCTGGGGAATTTACTCCTGGCCGAGCGGCCGAACTCTCGAGGGGCTTTTCCGCGACGGAAAATTCGTCCGCACCGAGCCGGCAACCGAATAAAGATTCGGGGGAAGCGCCTTCCCCCGAATGTGTTTTTTTATATTGACATGAAAATATTGATGGCTACCATGGCCCTTGACATCGGCGGCGCGGAGACGCATATCGTCGAGCTGTCAAAGGAGCTTCGCCGGCGTGGGCATGAAGTCACCGTCGCGTCAAACGGCGGCGCGTTCGTGCCGGCGCTCAAAGAATCCGGCATCGAACACATAGAGCTCCCGATGAATTCAAAGCGCCCGGATAAGGCTTTTCGGGCTTATCTCGGCATCTGCCGGCTGCTTAAGACCGGAAAATTCGACGTCGTGCATTCGCACTCCCGAATATCGTCGTTTATCTGCGCTCTTGCCTGCGAGAGATACGGGGTTCGCTTCGCGACGACCTGCCACGGCGTTTACGACATGAACTTCCTCTGGCGCCGCCTTTCGAAATGGGGGATAATCGCCCTCGCGGTAAGCTGCGACACCAAGGCGTATCTCGTAAGGGAATACGGCGTGCCGCCGGACAACATCCATCTGACGATAAACGGCATCGACACC